>NZ_AULI01000027.1 GCF_000425205.1 Pontibacillus halophilus JSM 076056 = DSM 19796
GAGGTCACACCTGTTCCCATGCCGAACACAGCAGTTAAGCTCTTCAGCGCCGATGGTAGTCGGGTTCGCCCCGCAAGAGTAGGACGCCGCTCAGCTTGTATACTTTATATCACCGCGGGGTGGAGCAGTCTGGTAGCTCGTCGGGCTCATAACCCGAAGGTCGCAGGTTCAAATCCTGTCCCCGCAACCAATTAATTTTTACAACGTTGAATTAACTTCTTCGTTAAAATTAAATCGTAGTCTTCGTAGAAGGCAACCAATTATTTTCTACAGCGTTGCTTAATCTCCTTCGCTGAAAATAAATCGTAGTCCTCAAAGAGGGCAACCAATTAATTCTTACAAAACATCGACTTATACGTCGAGGTTTTATATTATGGTCCGGTAGTTCAGTTGGTTAGAATGCCTGCCTGTCACGCAGGAGGTCGCGGGTTCGAGTCCCGTCCGGACCGCCATTACATACATAACGATTTCACAGCCTTAGGATGTTTTCCTAAGGCTTTTCTTGTGTTAGAAGAGGGTTGTTTTTCTTTTTGATTGTTTTTTTGCTATGATGAACAATAGTGATGTTATGAATAGATTTGAACACAAAGTGAGTGATCGTACAATGGAGAATTCATATATCTACCGCACGTCATCTGTAGAGGAAACGGCTCAGTTTGCTGAGCAGCTCGGTTCCTTGCTACAGGAGAATGATGTGCTTACTTTAGAAGGACAACTTGGAACAGGAAAGACGACCTTTACGAAAGGGCTAGCCAAGGGCCTCCAAATTAAGCGAACGGTAAATAGCCCGACGTTTACCATTGTGAAGGAATATGAGGGGAGACTTCCTCTTTATCATATGGATGTGTACCGTCTTGAGGATAGCGATGAAGACATTGGCTTCGAGGAATACTTTAACGGAGATGGAGTAACAGTCGTGGAGTGGGCTCACTTTATTGATGAGTATCTGCCTGATAATCGTCTTGCCATCGAGATTGAGCGAACGGGTGAGGTAGAGCGTGTGATTTCTCTTCAACCTACTGGAGAACGGTACGAGCAACTGTGTAAGGAGTTATTTCAATGAATGTGTTAGCCATAGATACATCAAATATAGCCATGAGTGTCGCAATTATTAAAGACAGCCGACTGGTGTCAGAATATACGACGCATGTGAAGAAGAATCATTCGGTTCAACTCATGCCTGCCATTCAACGGATGATGGAAGAAGCGAAGTTACAACCGAATGAGTTAGACCGTATTGCAGTTGCACACGGCCCAGGATCGTTTACAGGAGTGCGGATTGGACTGACGACAGCGAAGACGCTAGCGTGGACGCTAGGGATTCCAGTTGTAGCGCTATCCAGCTTAGAAGTGATGGCCTTTCGGGGTGCAACATTTGGAGGGAAAGTATCTCCATTCTTCGATGCGCGTCGTGGACAAGTATATACAGGGCTTTATCATGTCCAACATGGAGAAGTTAGCATTGTGGGCAATGAGCTCAACGTACCGATGACAGAGTGGCTTGAGAAGCTTAAGGGTGAAGGAGAACCAGTCCTATTCCTAAGTAGCGACTTAGAAGTGCATCGTGAAGCGATACAAGAGACAATGGGAGACTTGGCTCTTTTCCCTATCCATGGGGAAGTGCTACCTAGTGCGGGAGAACTTGGCCTAGCGGCAATGACGAAAGAACCAACTCCTGTTCATGAACTAACGCCAAACTATCTACGACTTGCTGAGGCAGAGTCGAAATGGTTGGCGCAGCAAGAAGAGAAGAAGCAGCATGACGAATAAAGTCGTCGTGAGGAAGATGACAGATGAAGATCTAGAGGATGTGCTTGAAATTGAGCATGCCTCCTTCGCTACGCCGTGGTCAAGGGATTCCTTTAATCACGAGCTGCATGACAATCCGTATGCAGCTTACTATGTCATTGTGCTCGATGATCAGATTGTTGGGTATTGTGGATTATGGGTGATTATTGATGAAGCCCATATTACCAACATCGCCATCCTCCCTGAATTTCGGGGGTATCGTCTTGGTAAGACATTATTCCAATACGTCTTACAGGAAGCGAAGCGAATTGGAAGCGTCCAGCTTTCTCTCGAAGTTCGTGTATCGAATGTAACAGCTCAAAAAATGTATCGTCAATTTGGATTAGTACCAGGTGGCATCCGTAAAAACTATTATACGGATAACCAAGAAGATGCTTTAGTAATGTGGGTGAAATTATGAGTGAACAAGATCAATATATATTAGGAATAGAAACCAGTTGTGATGAAACGGCCGTTGCCATCGTGAAGAATGGGACCGAGCTTGTCGCAAACGTAGTCGCTTCTCAAATCGAAAGCCATAAACGCTTTGGAGGAGTTGTCCCTGAAATCGCATCTCGTCACCACGTGGAACAAGTGACGCATGTTATTGAAGAAGCGTTGGAGAAGGCGGATATGACGATGGAGGAGATTGAAGCGATTGCCGTGACAGAAGGACCCGGTCTTGTTGGAGCACTGCTTATCGGCGTTAATGCTGCGAAGGCTCTCGCGTTTGCCCATAGTAAGCCATTAGTGGGTGTCCATCATATTGCTGGTCATATTTACGCCAACCGTCTACAGAAGGAATTCCAGTTTCCACTGCTTTCTCTTGTTGTATCTGGTGGGCACACGGAATTGATTCATATGAAGGACCACGGTGAATTTGAGATCATCGGAGAGACTCGTGATGATGCCGCAGGTGAGGCATATGATAAAGTTGCGAGAACATTGAAGCTCCCTTATCCAGGTGGTCCGCACATTGACCGTATGGCTCATGAGGGGGAGACGAATATTGATTTCCCTCGTGCCTGGCTTGAGTCCGATTCCTACGACTTTAGCTTTAGCGGTCCGAAATCTTCAGTAATTAACACGCTCCACAATGCGAAGCAACGTGGAGTGGAGTTAAAGGATGTGGATATCGCGGCAAGCTTCCAGCAAAGCGTCGTTGAAGTGTTATCCACAAAAACACATAAGGCTGCGAAGGAATACGGAGTCAACCAAGTTATTGTGGCTGGCGGAGTTGCAGCAAATAAAGGGCTTCGCGAAGCGCTGGAGCAGAAATTTGAAGGTGAAGACATGGAACTTCTGATCCCACCTCTCCATTTATGCACAGACAATGCAGCCATGATTGCAGCAGCTGGGACCGTTGCATACAATTCAGGCCACCGAGCAGGTTGGGACTTGAACGGTAACCCTTCTTTATCTCTTGAGAAGTATACAAAGCGTAACCAAACCTTGTAGGCATGTTCCTACAAGGTTTTTTTATTCACAGTTGTGTGTATAACCTGTGTATAACATTTCAAAAAAGTCTGTCATATTAAGGCTGAACCGTGTGAATAGAGGTTGTGGATAACGTTAAATAAATTTGTGGATAAAGTGGATATGTAGAAAAAAACGCGTCGTTACCCTTCTTTATATGTGCATAAGTGTGTGGATAAAATAAAAAAGCACCCTCGTGTGAGAGTGCTTTTTCCTTTATTCTTGCAAGTCTTCCCATTCTTCCATCAGTGTTTCAATCTGCGTTTGCAGCGATTCGTTCATCTGAGTTAATTCTAATGAGCGTTCGTGGTCTTGATAGACTTCAGGAAGGCAGAGAAGGTCGTCGTTTTCTTCAATCTTCGCTTCATGTTCTTCAATTTGCTGTTCAATTTCTTCAATACGACGCTGACGCTTTCTAGCTTCTCGTTTCTCTGCTTTGTCTTGTTGATAATCTTGCTTATCATTTGTTGTCGCTGTAGTAGTTGGGTTCTTCTGTTGACGCTCTAATTCTTCAAGGCGCTCACGTTCTGCGGTTTCTTCTTTCTTATCCACATAATAGTCATAGTCACCAAGGTAGATTGTGGCTCCGTCTCTTTGCATTTCCACAACTTGCGTGGCAATCCGGTTAATAAAGTACCGGTCGTGGGAGACGAAGATAATGGTACCCGGGTAGTCTGCCAACGCTGATTCGAGTACTTCCTTGCTATCTAGGTCTAAGTGGTTCGTCGGCTCATCCAGTATGAGAACGTTCGACTGTTCCATCATCAGTTTGGCTAGTGCCAAGCGTGCGCGCTCGCCCCCGCTTAAGGAGGAGACCACTTTCAGCACATCATCCCCGCTAAAGAGGAAGTTGCCAAGTACGGTACGAATGTCTTTCTCATTCTGTAAAGGGTACTCATCCCACAATTCATCCAATACGGTCTTCGAAGAGCGAAGTTCAGTCTGTTCCTGGTCGTAGTAGCCCATAAGGACGTTCGAGCCGATTTGAATCGAGCCTTTCGTCAACTGGAACTTCCCAATGATGTTCTTCAACAATGTCGTCTTTCCGACCCCGTTCGGACCTACAATTGCAATGCGGTCTTTCCGGCCAACGTCGAAGGACACATCCCTAAAGATGGGCTGTGCGGCGTCGCTGTATCGGAACGACGCATCTCGAATCTTTAATACGTCATTCCCTGTCTGTCGTTGGATTTGGAAACTAAATTTCGCTGATTTCTCAGCTCCGTTCGGTTTATCCACAGTCTCCATTTTCTCAAGCTTTTTCCGTGTACTCTGGGCACGCTTTGTTGTGGACGCACGGGCAATGTTCTTCTGAACAAAGTCCTCCATGCGCTTCACTTCTGCTTGATGTTTCTCGAAACGCTTCATGTCACGCTCGTAGTTCGCCTCTTTCGCTTCCAAATACTTCGTATAGTTGCCGACGAATTTCTCGGAAGCTTGTCGCGAGATTTCATAGACCGTGTTCACGACTTTATCAAGGAAGTAGCGGTCGTGGGAGACAATGACGACAGAGCCGTCATAGCCTTGAAGATAGCCCTCTAACCAGTTCAATGTTTCGATGTCCAAGTGGTTTGTCGGCTCGTCCAAGATAAGAACGTCAGGCTTTGATAAGAGCAGCTTCCCGAGCGCAAGTCTGGTCTTCTGACCACCGCTTAGCGTTTGAATCGGGGTATTCCGGTCAAAGTCTTTGAATTGAAGCCCGTTCAACACGGCGTTAATATCCGCCTCGTATCGATAGCCGCCTTGGTTCTTAAAGGCAAGCTGCTTCTCATCGTATTCTTTAAGCAGCTTCTCATAGGCCTCAGCATCTTCAAGATAAGCAGGGTCACCCATCTTCTCCTCAAGATGACGAAGCTCTTGTTCCATTTGAATGAGATCGCGAAAGACGGTTCGCATCTCGTTCCAAATCGTATCTTCGGACTCGAGTCCTGTGTGTTGTTGCAAATAGCCTATTCGAACGTCTTTCGGTTTATAAATTTCTCCCTCGTCGTACGGGAGTTCGCCTGCCATAATTTTCAGTAGGGTAGATTTACCCGCTCCGTTACGGCCAACAATCGCAATCCTATCGTTGCTGTGTACTTCTAATTTAATATTCGATAGAATAAGGTCAGCGCCATATAGCTTTGTAATCTGATTTACTTGCATCAGGATCATCTCGATCACCTCAATGGTTTCAGTGTATCTCACAATCATTGAGGGAAGCAAGATGAACGGTGGAAGTCCACTGATTATGCGTATCTATATGACTTTTGTCTCGGTTTTGGTAGTATGAAAGGAAATGAAAGATACTTGAGAATAGGTTCATGATAGGAGGCAAGCGTCATGACGGATTTTACTCATATAAATGAAGAGGGTCGTGCCCGTATGGTCGATATCTCAGATAAGCAAGAGACAGCACGCTCCGCTATTGCGAGAACAAGCGTCATTGTAAACGAAGCCATCTACCATGGCATCCAACAGAACGATATGAAGAAGGGCGACGTCTTATCGGTAGCCCAAGTGGCAGGTATTATGGCTGCTAAGAATACATCCACCATCATCCCGATGTGCCATCCGTTATCCCTAACAGGAGTAGACCTCTCCTTCTCATGGGAAGCTATGGAGGAAGACGCGTATCGGCTACATATTACGTCAGAGGTGAAGACGAAAGGCAGTACCGGTGTCGAAATGGAAGCCCTTACGTCTGCTTCCGCTGCAGCCCTGACGGTGTACGACATGTGTAAAGCTGTAGATAAAGGCATCACTATTGGGGAAACGTACCTCGAGAAGAAGACCGGTGGCAAATCGGGTGACTACTATCGAACACTGCAGGGGGAAGAATGATGAACGAGGAACAAAACAAAATACCTCAGGCGACGGCGAAACGTCTCCCGTTGTATTATCGTTTCTTAAATAACTTACACAACCAAGGAAAGGAACGCGTGTCCTCTAAAGAATTAAGTGACGCCGTGAAAGTCGACTCCGCAACGATTCGACGTGACTTCTCTTATTTCGGAGCACTTGGGAAGAAGGGATATGGCTACAACGTGAACTATCTCCTTTCCTTCTTTAGAAAGACACTCGACCAGGATGAGGTCACGAAGGTGGCACTAATCGGGGTCGGGAATCTTGGAACTGCGTTTCTTCACTATAATTTCTTAAAGAACAACAACACGATGATTGAAATGGCCTTTGACGCGAGCGAGGAGAAGGTCGGAACGGACATTGGTGGCGTACCGGTCTATTCCATTGAAGAGCTCGAATCGAAATTAAGCGATGATATTCCAATTGCAATCCTAACCGTTCCAGCGAATGCCGCACAGGGCATCACGGACCGATTGATTGAAGCGGGTATCTCAGGCATTCTTAACTTCACACCAGCACGTATTACGGTCCCGGACCGAATTCGCGTGCATCATATTGACTTGGCGGTCGAACTGCAAGCATTGATCTATTTTCTCAAGCATTATCCTCTGCAAGAAGGGGAAGAAGTAGGAGAAGAGCCATTCAATGCATAAGGGGCGAACGCCTCTTTTTTTATGTGGAGTGAGATAGTGGAAATGGTGCCAGCGAATCCTCTATGATAGAATAGGATAATTACTTCGAGATTCGAAATACTTGTAGAAAGAGGGGGAGTGGGAGCTATGAGTAAACTGCCATCCAAATGGCTCGTCGTTATCGCGGTGCTATTTGGAACGTTTACTGTCATCTTAAACAATAGTATGTTGAATCCAACGTTGCCGCGCTTTATTGAAATCTTTGAATCAGATGCGGTTAGCGTCGGGTGGATGTTAACAATCTTCATGGTTGCTATGGGAATGATTATGCCGTTGACAGGCTACCTAGGTGACCGATTCGGGAAGAAGAAGATTTATATCATTGGACTCATTATCTTTATAGGGGGATCGATAGCCGGTTCCTTGTCGCAGACGTTGACGATGGTCATCGTCTCACGCGCCGTGCAAGGGATGGCTGGAGGTCTTATGATGCCAATTGCCATGGCATTAATCTTCAATGCCTTCCCACGTAACGAACGGGGGCTTGCAACCGGGGTATACGGGGTTGCGGCCATGGTCGCCCCTGCAATCGGCCCAACGGTCGGAGGGGTCATCATCCAGTACTTTAACTGGCCGTACTTATTCCTATTCAACATTCCATTTGGAATCATTGGCCTCATCTTATCCACAAAGTTCTTGAAAGAGACTGATGTGGACAAAGAGATGAAGTTCGATACACTTGGATTTGTCCTCGTGACAGTCGGTGTAGGGGGCATCCTCGTCGCTTTAGGACGTGGCAAGAGTCTAGAGGCGCTGACGACCGTCAGCAACTTTGCGCTCATAGCCGTCGGGATTGTCGCACTGATTGCCTTCGTCTATGTGGAGAACAACAAGGAGCAGCCCCTGTTGAACCTATCTGTATTCAAGGTGCCTACGTATGCGGCTTCCATTGTCGTCACGGGAGCCGCGTCCATTGGGCTGTTCTCCGGTATCTTTCTACTGCCGTTGCTTATTCAGAATGTGTACGGATTAAATGAAATCCAGACGGGGCTGTTGTTCTTGCCAGCTGCAGCATTAAGCGGGGCGTTTATGTCGCTTGGAGGTAAAATCCTTGATAACAAAGGGCCGAAAGCAGTTGTCCCCATCGGCCTTGCCGTGATGGCGTTATCCACAGGTGGACTTGGCATGCTATCGCTGACGACACCTTACTGGTTGATTCTTATCCTGAACGCCGTACGCGGGGCGGGGATGGGACTTAGTAACATGCCAGCCACGACTGCCGGTATGAATGCCATTCCAGATAACCTCGTCGCTCAAGGGTCTGCGATGAACAACGTGCTGCGACAAATCACGTCGTCATTCGGGATTGTCTTCTTCTCCATTTATTACGAGACGAGAAAGGCACAGCTGTTAGCCAGTACAGAGGACGTACAGGCGGCGACGCTTCAGACACTGAACGAAGCATTCCTCGTCTCCACTGTCCTTGTAGCCATCGCGATTCCATTCGCATTCATTATGAAGAACCATGAAGGCAAATAAAAATAACTGCGGGAGACTCCCGCAGTTATTTTTTGTTCTGTTGCTGTTTAATTTTACGATGCAAGTTGAACAAGCGAACCGTGACCGCGAAGTTTAGCGTCGCAATGATTGCGAACAGCATCGTGGTAAAGTTAAAGATCGTCTCGCCCGCACTTAGCGAAGCAATAAACGTGAACAGAACCCCCACTATGAAATAAATCCACGCCATAACAAGTGGTGAGGTTTTCATATCGATTCATCCTCCATTACACAACATATTTCAAAAAGGCCAAGAGAGCTCCTAACGCTTCAGCCGGTGCATATTGCGCCGCCACGACGAAGCCATTCATCGCCATATGCGCAATGACCGGAGCAAGGATACTCTTTGATTTCACATAAATGAATGAGAACGTGAGCCCCATCACCAAATAAGTGAGAATATGGGAAGGGTCTCCGTGAAAGACCGCGAATACTAAAGAAGAGAGGATTGCAGCCAACGCGACATTCATCTTCTTCATCAGTTGCCCGAATAAAATCTTCCTGAAGATTAGCTCTTCAAAGATGGGCGCCAACAATGCGGTCACGACGATAAAGATTGGATACGCCCGCGCAATGTTCAACAAGTTCTCCGTATTCTCTGATTCGGCTGGCACACCAAATAGGTTCATCTCGATGAGACTCGCAGCACTCTGAGCAAGAATTGCCACAAACATCCCAAGTATGCCCCATAAGACGACTGTTGAAGCCTGAAAGTCACTTCTCGCCATTCCTTTAGACATATCATGCCGCAACATGAATAAGATAACGAGTAGCCCGATTGTAAAGCTCCCAATTGTCCAGCCCACAACTAAAGGACGAGTCGACTCGAGTTCAGCCGTAAGAACAGCCACGACTGGGATGGAGAGCTGGATAAAGATATATATGAAGATAATTAACCAATAGCGTCTCGGCACAGTTACCGTACTCCTTTACGAAAGCTTTGCTTGCCTGCGCACATTGTATGAAAGAATGGAGACGCGTTGCTCCATTACTTATCTATATGAAGAGATTGCGCATGTAGCATTCGGTTGTTCTCTTGTGAAGAAACGAACTTACATAATTAAACGTTCCCTATATTCTAACATACATAGGCGAATTCCTTGTAATGATTCCCCTTATGTAAAGGGTGTAAAAGGGGGTTGGTTCCTTAGGAAAATTTATGTATGAAATTGATGGCTAATGCTTGCATTGTGGAAGGGAATTCATTATGATAAGAATTGTGTTAGCACTCAACTAGTGAGAGTGCTAATAACTAGGTAAAACCTTTTATATTATTGAGGAGGGTGTTTGATTTGTTAAAGCCACTAGGTGATCGTGTTGTCATTGAAATTGTTGAGAAAGAACAGACGACTGCGAGCGGAATTGTTCTTCCGGACTCCGCACAAGAGAAACCTCAAGAAGGTAAGATTGTCGCTGTTGGTAGCGGCCGCGTAACAGATAACGGAGAGAAATTTGCTCTTGAAGTATCTGAAGGCGACCAAATCATCTTCTCAAAATTTGCTGGCACAGAAGTGAAATACCAAGGGAAAGAATACTTAATTCTGCGCGAAAACGACATTCTAGCAGTAGTAGATTAAGCTCGTTGTTGGGAACGTGGACAAGTTTATAAATATCATATTGAAACATTAAGAGGAGGCTTTATTCATGGCTAAAGATATTAAATTCAGTGAAGAAGCTCGTCGCGCGATGCTACGCGGAGTTGACCGTCTAGCGGACGCCGTTAAAGTAACACTAGGACCTAAAGGACGTAACGTTGTTCTTGAGAAGAAATTCGGTTCTCCACTTATTACGAACGACGGTGTAACGATCGCGAAAGAAATCGAACTTGAAGACCACTTCGAGAACATGGGTGCTCAGCTAGTAGCTGAAGTTGCATCTAAGACGAACGAAATCGCGGGTGACGGTACAACAACGGCAACTGTACTTGCACAAGCGATGATTCGCGAAGGTCTTAAGAACGTAGCATCTGGTGCGAACCCAGTTGGCGTTCGTCGCGGGATTGAGAAAGCGACAGAAGTAGCGATTCAAGAGCTTAAGAACATTTCGAAGCCAATCGAAGGCAAAGACTCCATCGCACAAGTTGCAGCCATCTCTTCTGCTGACGAAGAAGTAGGTCAACTAATCGCAGAAGCTATGGAACGCGTTGGCAACGACGGCGTTATTACAATCGAAGAATCTAAAGGATTCAACACAGAGATGGAAGTCGTTGAAGGTATGCAATTTGACCGCGGCTATGCATCTCCATACATGGTTAGTGACCAAGACAAGATGGAAGCGGTTCTTGAGAATCCTTACATCCTAATCACAGATAAGAAGATTACCAACATTCAAGAAGTACTTCCTGTACTTGAGCAAGTGGTACAGCAAGGACGTTCTCTGTTGATGATCTCTGAAGATGTGGAAGGCGAAGCGCTTGCGACACTTGTTGTGAACAAACTACGTGGTACATTCAACGCAGTATCCGTTAAAGCTCCAGGCTTTGGTGACCGTCGTAAAGCTATGCTTGAAGACATCGCAACGCTTACAGGTGGCCAAGTGATCACAGAAGACCTAGGTCTTAACCTGAACACAGCGACACTTGACCAGCTTGGTCGTGCGAACAAAGTTGTTGTTACGAAAGAAAACACAACAATCGTTGAAGGCGCTGGCGACGCTGAACAAATCGGCAGCCGCGTGAACCAACTACGTGCTCAGCTTGAAGAAACAACATCTGAGTTCGACAAAGAGAAACTACAAGAGCGCCTAGCGAAACTAGCAGGCGGCGTTGCAGTCATCAAAGTTGGTGCCGCAACTGAAACAGAATTGAAAGAGCGTAAACTACGCATCGAAGACGCCCTAAACTCTACACGCGCAGCGGTAGAAGAAGGCATCGTAGCAGGTGGCGGTACAGCCCTTGTGAACATCTACAACAAAGTGGCAGGCCTAGGCCTGAAAGACGACGAAGCAACTGGCGCGAAGATCCTTCTACGTTCCCTAGAAGAACCAGTTCGCCAAATCGCACACAACGCTGGCCTAGAAGGCTCCGTTATCATCGAACGCCTTAAAGGCGAAGAAGTCGGCGTAGGCTTCAACGCAGCGACAGGCGAATGGGTCAACATGATCGAAAGCGGAATTGTAGACCCAACGAAAGTAACACGCTCCGCCCTACAAAACGCAGCATCTGTCGCAGCTATGTTCCTCACTACAGAGGCCGTAGTCGCAGACCGTCCAGAAGAAAACGACGGTGGCGGCATGCCTGATATGGGTGGCATGGGTGGAATGGGCGGTATGATGTAAGGTATTCCTTACTCTCCACCTAGCTTTTTGAGAAGCTGTCCAATGCATAAATAGTTAGTTATAAGAAGACTACTTCCTTACTGAAAGGGAGTAGTCTTTTTTGTGTTAATAAAATTTGCTTTCCATGAATTTAGGAAGATAGGAAGTTCAAGAACACAACAGCAGTCAATATTCAAAATTACAAAGTATTGTTAGGTGAATTTGTGGAGTACTGTCAGTAAAAAGAAGTACTGAATGTAGAAGAAGTGGAAAGTCATCATGTTAAAAAGTATTTGATGTATTGCCAGAACAAAGGGAATTCAGCTGGAACAATCAATACAAAGTTGCGGTATATAATCATATGACGTCTACTTCTTTTGTTAGCTTTATTTTTTTATAGCTGACAAAGGAAGGCGTTCTATATCTTACGTTGTCCATGCCTCGTCTAACAAAGAAGGGTAATAATATAACAACTACAATACAAGTAATCTATCATGGGTAATAAGTATCCTATTATATGGTATAATATGGGATGTTTGGTGATCTGATATCTCATATTAATTATACATGGAGGACTAATATTGGAATTCAGTGTGTATAAGCAAAATGTTTCAAAAGATACACTTGTAGAATATTTAACTGAAAAAAATATGAATAAGGTTGGGGATCAACAAGACTATCCTACTGAAATATCTATTGATGGAGAAGTAAGGGAAGTAAACATATCTACAGAATTTTACTTTAAGCTAGATTCACATGAAAGGGAAATCGAATGGGCAAGGTTTTGGGAAACGTTTTATGATGGGGATGCAGTTAGAACAAAAACCGTTCAATCTGCTTTTGGAATGATAATTATTGAAATAGATGACGAAGTGTACTGCATATCACTAGGTAGGGGACATAGCTATGCCAACCACTTTGCAGAAATGGATTTTGGATTTGACATAGCAGAAGTCATACATGACCAAGAAACAATAGAAGTTAAAGCAGCAAGGTTTTTTAAACAATCAAAGAATAAATCCTTAACTCAATACAACACCAACTCTTATGTTAGTACGGAGATAGGGGAAAGTCATGAATTGATAATTAGTAAAATTAATATAGATAGTAAGTATTCTTCGTTTAAATTGTCGGACTATGAAGAAAAAATGAAGTTTGGTTCTGCGGTGAAATTTGAAGCTGGTTCTTTTTCAGTTGAAGATATTCTTGACGTGGTAAGTGAATTAAACGTACTTTACTTGCATGAAGAAAGGGCAGGTAGTTTACCACGAATGAACTTTGTGAAAAATAATGAAGACAATCAAGCTATTATTACATCATTAAATACATCACTTCTAAACGCAGTTAAGACAGATGAATCAAGTGTTTCCTTAACTTACTATATAGAAGAAGACGGTGATATAGTAATAGAACCTTTTAACGAAAATAATGTAGAAATTGTATATGATAGAAAAACGTATGAACTTGATTCTTATGATATAACTTCAATAAGTAACAAGCTTAGTGAAATTGACTGTAATGACATCTCAAAGGTTACTATAAGACCACAGGCTGAAAGTGAACAAGAAAAGAAATATCAGCGGGAACATCAGCTTCCTTTAATGAAGTTGTTAGACTATAGTGTAGAGTTGGAAGGTAAAGATTATTGTTTATATAAGGGCAAGTGGACTAGTTTCAATAAGTCGTATATAGACTTTATAGAAACAGAGATAAGAAGAGTCAATGATTGTTCAGTGTACAATTCAGATTATGACCTTACAGAAGAAGTTTTGGATGTTGGTAAAACAACTATGTTAGAACATCCAGATCAATATGATCAAGTGCCATATGCAGAGTACCCTTACAACATATATCTTGAAAATAAACACAATTATATATTGCTGGACAGAAAGAAAGGGCAGCATGTGTACAAAAGTGTTGAATTTGCTGATCTATACAATGAAGAAGATAGTTCCTTAATACACGTTAAAATTGGTGGTACTCCTTCTATGAGATATTGCATTCAGCAGTCATTACACAGTGCTGAAATATTTAAAACGCAAAGTGATGCGTTAGAAGTACATGATATTTATGAAGTGAAAAAAGTTTCAATCTTGTTAGTAGTAAAAACTGAAAACATCCTTTTAGAAGATAGAAGTATTGATTTTTCAAATAACAGATCAATATACTTTAAAATTGAAGTGATTGAGTGGATGAATAAGATTAGACAGTTGGGATATGACCCTGAAATTATTATAGCTAAAGATTTAAGATGATTCTAATAAGAAGCCCTTACCATAAAAAATCAGGTAAGGGTTTAGTGTTAGGTTAGTGCTTTTTACGCTTTCCTTCTTTTTCTTTCTTAATTGCTTCAGTTACATGTGGAAACATTGTAATTAAATGCGGTTCAGGCTTATCACCAGTTCTTGAAGCTACATAAGGACTGATGAAAACACGTGTGTACCCTTTAACTTCACTAATTGCAAATACATTTGTATTGTAAAGCATGCAGTTTATTAATTTATTCTTCAGGTGGTGTGGTTTTTCAAATCCAAACATATCAGCAAGTTCCTTTAGTTGTAATGGTTCAGCTTCTTTTCTGGGATGCTTACATATTACATTAGTTTTCATGTGAATAAATGGCATAATCATGAAAGTAATATAAAGTTGTTTCGGTCTGTTCATCGGCTTCCCTTTGGCATTCTTTGCTTTGTACATGGCTTGTACTTGCTGGTCATATGTCTTTACTCTATCTTCAGATTTTACACCATGTTTCTTTGCTTCACATTTCTAATTTAAGTATAGTAGCTTTTGTCATCGCACGGATTAGGGTGCTAGTTCATTTATTATTTGAAATGCAATATATTCGGGCTCAAGGAACTCAAAGAATTTATAACATTATGTGGTAAAATGTACTTAATGATAATACAGTTCTTCACCTAACAAAGCAAAAAAGAGGAAGAAGTTGATGAAGCTAAATTCTGGAAAGTAATTGTAAGTATCTAAAGATTATCTATGTGAAATCCCGGGATTTTTAGAATGAACAATATAAAACTATTATAGGGGCTCCTAATATGAAAAAGAAAATGAGCTATTTAGTCTTATTTTTAATGACCATCTATATGGTTGGTTGTACTGAGATTAAAGATACATCCACCCCAGATAAAGAAACAAATTCACAAGAAGCAGTCACAGCTAATACATATAAAAATAGCAAAAAAGAAGAAGCCCCCGCTGCTAGTGTTGAGGAATCAGCAGTAGAGGAAAATCCAACCGAACCAAATAATGATCAGTTTTCAGGATACAAGCTTATTGAAGTTGATGGTGGTGATGTATCTGGATATCGCGAATCTAACGTCGTTGTTGACATTGGGTATGGGGATCGTGAATATTGGGCATTTACTAATGAGCAAGGGCAACTAGTACGAGTTGTTGCAGACGAAATCATTTTACAAGATGACAGCAACGAACCTGTATTATCGTCTGGCAGATACTACTCTGATGAGGCCAAGGTTCCTGGTGTCGAAAGTGACGTTTTAGATGAAGGACACATTATTGCTGATTCTCTCGGAGGGGTATCAAATGCTTATAATATTACCCCACAAGATAGCACGCTCAATCGACATGGTGATCAAGCATATTTGGAAGATGTAATCCGTAGCGCAGATGGAGTCACTAATTTTGAAGCAATTATCACATATCCTAATATGGAAACACAAATTCCTTCAAGTTATCAGTTTACTTATATCTTAATGGACGACAAAGTTGTTGATACATTTGAAAATTTGAATCCTGATGAAGTCAACGAATCACTCGGGTTAACAAACAGTGAGTCTTCCGATTCGAAGAGTCCAAACACAAACGGTGACATTTCTAGCGTGGATACTAACGGTAACGGACAAGTGACCATTAAAGAAGCAAAAGCAGCTGGTTTCGGTATGCCAATAACAAGTGATCATTGGTTATACCCGTATATGCGAGATAATGATGACGATGGGATGGTTGGAGAGTAAGACTCTACATCTATGAGATAAAAAATAAACGAAAGAACATCTTCTTCATTGTAAGGTTTATTACAACTTTAGAATGGTGTGTATACAGGAACAACGAAAGTTTACAACTTATATCATCTGACTTTGAATGTTAAACATATACTTATTTTTCACAAAACGAGCTAAGGTTTCGCTAGAGTTGAGCCAGCGGCTTTCAATAACATACTAAGACTTAAAAAATAACTTTGATATAGTGTCTTTTGAAATGGGGTTCCGTTAAGCAGTTTGATAATGATTACAATCAGACAGTATACAAAAGTGATAATTAGGAAGCTAAAAACCAAGGGTGTATTAAAATATACTTAGTGACATAGTGTTATAAACTATATCAAAGTATTTAGAGTTTTTTTCTAATTTCTGATAAAATATTTTTAAGAGAATTTATATTGAAAGGGTGGATGCGACAATGACTATGCAAAATTTAGCTAATCATATCATGGCTGTAGCAAATGAAAATGGTAGAAGTGTTACAAATTTACAGCTTCAAAAAGTCATGTTTTTTACCCTTGGACTTCATATCCGTAATAACGGGTTAGACGAATTAGCTCATGAAATCTATGATGTGCCATTTGAGAAATGGAAATATGGACCGGTAGTGGAAAGTATATACTTTAATTATAATAGATTTGGAAGTGAACCAATAAAGAATGCTAATGCAGAACAAATTGAAAATTATGAAGTATTAAATGATTATATATTAAATCTCTTAAATGTTGACGTTTTCAAATTAGTTAATATTTCTCATCAGTTTGATTCATGGGCCGACTATGAAAATGAAATCTTGAATATGGAATATGTTCCACCATATGAAATTGAAGAAATCTATGAGGATTTTGAAAATGACGATGAATGAGTATGAGGGTTTTTTTGATTCATTAAGGAAGTATATAAAAGCATTAGATTCAATATACATGGGGAAATATGGAGAAGATAGCGATGCATTTTTGGATGCAATGGAAGGAACTCCAGGCGAACATCTTAGAAGTGAAGATCAAAACTACGTTGAAGCAACAGCAGAGTTTGAAGAAATGATAAAAGAGTTGAATAGTGCTAGTTTTGATGAAGGAATAGTTCCATATTCTAAAATCACCAAGATAATATATGATGAAACACAGCAAGAATTATTGGGAGTGCTAGAACAATACTTAAAAGATAATTGGACTCATTATACAGAAGAAAAAGGTCAAGAAATTGATGGTGAACTAAAGAGGAAGTTCTTAAAGTTAAAAGAACATGTAGGTTTGTCGACTGTGCAAAGAAGCCATATAAATAACAGACTTGCTTCACAATTAGCAGATATAAAAAAAGATTTATCCGAGGCACAAAAAGAGGTCAAAAGTGTCCAGAGGTTGTTTAATGAATCTGAAGACTCTCTAAAAAATGTTCAAGATGAAGTGAAAAGCAAATACGATAATATAATAACGCAATTTATTGCCATACTGGGAATTTTTGCTGCAATATTAATGGGAGCTTTTGGGTCAATACAAGGCTTTACAAGTATTTTTGATAATGCAAATGATTTGCCTATTGGAAAATTGCTAGTAGTTAGTTCAATAGGTGGGGCAGCTGTTATACTTATACTCTTTTTCTTGTTAAGTGGCGTTTCTCATTTAAGTGGTTACTCTTTATCAAGTTGTAATTGCAATAGTATTAATAGCCAACAAGAACCTAAAAAACCTATAAGATCTAGAATTAGAGCTAACGAGTTTGTAGGCAGGCACAAAAGAGAAAGGAAAGTTTCTTGTAATTGTTCTTTAATAGAAAGGCACCCTTCGGTAGTTGTTATTCATTATCTTATGTACTTCATATCCTCAACTGGGTTTGTTTTGATTTACCTTGATGAAAACTCTAGATTTTCATCAACTTTTCATAGTCCATTAAATATTTGGTTAACGGTAATAGCCTTTTATCTACTTGTTACTGTAACATTAATATTATTTCATATTCTTTATGTTACAAAAAAGAAGAATATAAAGTGGTATAAGCAATTCAAAGTTATGGTTCCTAATTTTAACAAGTAGATCTCGTCGTTAGTTCTGTTTATTTCAAACCGAAGAGGTCTATTTATTGTTGAAAGAAACTCTTATAATTATTGACCGTGTGAGCAAAACATCTTCTGGCTAGTGAAGATTATTTATAAGTAATTAGTAACCAGTATCATTTTAAATGATACTGAAAAATTCGATATTTGTATCTTGATTTTAGTGTTTGAAGTGAGTTGTCCGCGTGCGCTACCTCGGGAAAAGTATTTGGCACATTGGTTTTTGGGAACAAGCGCACCTGTATCAGTGATGAATTACTTTCCTTACTTTTAAGCCATTACTAAAGACTTAAATATGAACGATTAAGTAAATAATAAAACGTTTAATAATGCTAACATTTTGCTAACGTAATCCAGTGAAAAATAGTGAACTCCCGATAACCATGTTACAGTGAAAATTTTAAAAAAGCCTGACATAACGCACTTTTCGCATACGAAGTTAAAGATAGTACACACTCTAAAAAGGTGTTATGATGTAAGGTTTTTCTTACGCATCCACCTAGCTCATTGTGAAGCACAAATAGTTTGATATTAAAAGACTACTTCCCTGTTGTGAGGAGGTAGTCTTTTTGTAATTTGGAAGAGAAGGAAGCGCTAGAACCGTCCAGGATCAGTGAAAAAGTACTTATTTTATTGGCTCTAAAATATTTGTTGGGGTACGTAGAAAATTTGGCATAAAAAAACACGCAAGCTCCAATCTCTACTACACTTGAATTGTCCAGAAACAAGCAGTAAAGGAGTTGCGTGTACGTGTATTCTAACATCCGAGTACCAGGACTACAAAGTGTGATTATCAAGAAAAGTGAAGAGATTGGTGGAGATTTTTATCTTCATGTGGAGGTTTGGTTAAGGGGCAGGAGCTTGCCTCCTACCCCAACAATTGACTTAGAACCTTTTTTGTTATCAGTTATATCCTATAGATACAAAGCGTTTGCGTGTGGGGCATTTTTTCATATTTTCATTTAATGGTGATTTTTTGTAAATAGGAAGCGCTAGAACCGTCACTGCGCTTCATTTATAAGGGTCTTTAATTCAACTGCTAACATCTTAATACATCTAGAGGCTTCTCACTAGTTAATCTGACTTTTGAAGAGCTTCTTTTCTATTTCTTTAAGCAACGGAACCTGTATCTATAAAGAAACATCGGATGGTAAACATTTCTATTTTGAAGGGTTTGAAACTTAGTCGTAGAACTATTTTAATAGTGAGCATTATGGAGTGTAAAAAAACTATAATCTTTAAGGGGGCTTAAATTTTGACGACACTAGACCCAAAGAGTATTGGAGAAATCATGAAGGAAGGTGTGTAGACGTCAAGTTAATTTTTACACTTTCTGCTCACTGAACTTTTACACTTCTGCTGGGAATACTTTTCTTCGATGCTTCATTCGATAACTGTCTCCATCCATATGGATTACTTCTACACGATGAAGTAGGCGGTCCAAAATTGCTGTGGTGATACCTTGGTCTCCCATAAGCTCTCCCCATTGGTCTGGACTCTTATTTGAGGTTAAAATAATCGAACTTCGTTCGTATAAATGGTTAACTAAATGGAAGAAAAGGTTGGCTTCTCTCTGGTCCATCGCCATGTACATCAGATCATCAATAATGACTAGATCTGCTGCCTTAATGCGCTTCAATTGTACTTTTGATTTATTAAGTAATTCTTCTGTTTTTAGAAGTTGAACAAGTTCACCCATTGTCACGAAGCACACATTAAACCCTCTGTAGATAGCCTCAATACCTATGCCAATAGCTAAGAAAGTTTTCCCTACGCCTGGAGGACCTAAGAGGATAAGGTTATAATGCTGCTCTAACCAGCTCAATTCTGTAAGTTGAGAAAGTTGGCGTTCTGTTAAGGCGTTTTGCTCGTTAATATTGAATTCACTGAGGGACTTCATGTAAGGGAAACGAGCCCATTTCAAACGACGTTCCAAGTTCTTGGCTTCACGTTTCTTCAGTTCAAAACCTGTGATAGATTCTAGGAATTCTAAGTACGTCCACGATGCCTTTTCAGCTTCCCGGAGGAGCTGCGGAAGCTGCTCAGCTGTTTCCGCTAATCGTAATTGGCGAAACTGATCTTGTAGTTCCATAACAGTCTTATTCATTTCGCAGCGCCCCCTAGAATAGTAGTGTAAGCTTCCAACGAACGAGTTCTAACCATCATGTTTTTGGCACGTTTGTGCCCATTAGAGTCGTTCATTTTAGCTTTAACAGGACTTACTTTTAAATTCTTACAATATTGAACCATATCCCTGAAATCATTGGCACTATATAGTTTTTTCTTCAGACATTGAGTTAGTGCATCGTCAATCCACACAGAATCTTCTCGAATGACACGTTGTATAATCGCCAATTGATCTCGCCTATAACGAGCGTATTTCAAACAAATCTCATTTAAGTAGATGCACCCTTGTTCTTGATCCTTAAATTTTGAAATTAGATGTTCCTTAAATTCTTCAATGCCCTTAGAACGATCTCGAGTATGGTTTCGATTTTGGATTAGTCTCCCTTTCTCTAAACTAATTAAATGCTCAGCTATGATTTCGCCATCAGGTTGTTTACGGATTTCTAACGTTTGACGCTTTCCTGTCTTAATTCTTATATATACTTGATTGTCGGTAGCTGAGTTATAGGTTCCTAACGGAACAGAATAACGGTTGGATTTAAATCGGACTGTATTGTCCTTACCTACATTCCTTGTTATACTTTGTTTATGGTTACTTTCGAAAGAAAGTAGGGAGGAGACTGGCTTTAAGTGTTGCTTTTCGACGAGAAACACTTCGGCTGGTCTCTTTTTTGTAGTCTGATGCACATGATAGTTTCCGGTGCGCTCTAACCACTGTAAAGCGCGCTTATTCCAATCATCAATATTGCTGAAGATTCGACTGTCTGCGAAGTTCCCCTTTATGTACTTCACAACATTCTCAATCATTCCTTTTGATTCAGGGTCAGCTTTCCGGCATAAATGGATTTTAAACTTACGTTCATTCACATAACTTTGGAATTCAGTCGTAAGAAGAAGCTGCCCAGCATTCTCACTTACTGTGATTAAGTGGTCCTGGTCATAAACAATTTCTTCTGTTCTTCCTCCGTAATATTGGAAGGCATTTTCATGACAACGAATCGCATCTCGTGTAGTAAATGGTCGATCTTGCCACTCCATATATTTAAGTCGAGAATGGGCAAAGACAAATGCTATAAAATACAGTCTTACTTCTTTTTTATCTCTTGTTTTCTGCTTTGTTTCTCCCCAATCTACCTGAAGTTGTTTACCCATTGGTTGCTCCGGTACAGCCTCGTACTGCCTTACGATGTTCTTTTTCTCAATCTGATAGATTTCACGCAATTCTCTTACATAAGAACGAACTGTACTTTCTCCGACCTCCATATCAGGATATCGCTCTAGTAACCAATCCCTAATTTGAGCTGCACTTAAATGTGGATACTCTTCCAACCATGCAATAATCCAATCCCGATAGGGATCTAACTTCTTAGCTTTGCGATGAGGATCTTCTAGTAGCTGTTTAACTTCCTCATAGGTCATTCCTAAATATTTATATATAGTGGGTCGAGAAATCTTTAGCTCTTTTGCTATTTGAGTTATTTTAAACTTACGTTCACTTAGTTGATGAATCTTTATATACAACATTAACTTTTCCCCCAAAATCCTAACCTCCACGTAAAATAACAGAATACTATTAGTTTACTAGAAGCTTAGGTTATGATGGCGAAAGTGTAAGAAATAACTTAGCGAAAACTGTCAATTTCATTCTAGCGTTTACAAGGTGTCCATTTTTGGATTCCTGGGTATCAACGAGGCTATCGTTGGACATCTTTACAAATCACAGAACTGCTTGAGGATATATGGGAGTTTCATAACATGGATCCAAATAAAGATGATGTTTACTGGCTGCAGCCAATTGTGGTTAAACGTCATGAAGAAGGAGTAGAGGTCATTGATGGTCAGCAGCGCTTAACGACAGTAATATTGATTGTGAAATATATTCAGTCCATTATTCCTCTTTATCAAGGGCAAGGATATTCCATTCGTTATGAAACTAGGAAAGATAGTGAAAGGTTTATTGCCGATATTCAGAATAAGGAAGAAAGGCGTAATGACAATATAGATTTTTATCATATATATCAGGCTTATGAGACTATTGGTAAATGGTTTAAGGAAAACCCTGAACAGAATGCATTACTTTATATTTGGCAGAGGTTGACAGATCAAGTGAAGGTTCTTTGGTATGAACTGGATTACCAATACGATGGTATTGATTTATTTACTAGGATAAATATTGGAAAAATACCTCTGACGAACGCAGAACTAATCAAAGCGTTATTTTTGAGTAAAAACAACCTAGGGTAAGATAAGGATCAGCACAATTATTTGAAAATGAAGCAAATCGAGCTTGCAACTCAGTGGGATACGATGGAAACGCGTTTACAGAATCCCGATTTTTGGTACTTCCTTCAGTCCACTGAAGACAAATATGAAAATCATGTTGAGTGGTTATTTGAGCTAGTAACGGTTAAATTTCCACATAAGTTAGATGTGCATACTTCTTATCGGACGTTCCATTCGTTCCATGAAGAAATTGAACGTCAAACTGAACTCGGAAAGCCTAGACATCAAGTAGTCGAGGAACTATGGTCACAGATCCAAAAGCTGTATTATCAGTTTAATGAGTGGTTTGATAATAGGGAGCTTTATCATCTGATTGGATACTTATTAGCAAGTGAACATTCAACCTCTATTCAAGAGATACTTAAAAACGCTAAATCAATAAAAAAAGATGAATTTATTGAGTCCTTGTATAATATCATTAGGAACCGTTTGCAAAAATGGGATATTTCGGAGCTTAGCTATGACTCAAATCGTAAACAGGTAAAGGATATTTTACTTTTATTTAATATTTTGACGTTACAGCAAGATCAGCATTCGAAGCAACGTTTTGATTTTGACAGATACAAAAATGAAAAGTGGGATATTGAGCATATTCATGCTATAGAAAGTCAGGCTCTTACCAATCAGGAGGAACAGCTAACCTATGTGCAAGATGCGTTAGCCTATGTAGAAAATCAGGCTTTCTTTAATGAACTGGAGGAGAAGAAGCAAGAGATTTTGGCAGATACAATGGAAGTGGAGCAATTTCAAAAAATCCAAGAAAAAATCGTGGATTACTTTGGGCATGGTTATTCCAATCATATTTCCAATTGTACTTTGCTTGATGCTAAAACCAATCGTGCTTATAAAAATACTATTTTTCCAAAGAAACGGGAGGAGATTATTTCTCGAGATCAAAAAGGTGTCTATATTCCGATTGGCACGAAAAATGTGTTTTTAAAGTATTACAGTAAAAAAACTAAGCAGATTCATCACTGGAACCAGGAAGATCGTGAAGCCTATATGTCAAATATTCTTGAGGTTCTGGGTTCAGTTATCACCAATCGAGTAGTGAAGGAGGTGGGGTGAATGGGGGGCTCTAAAGTTTTTACCTTTTGGGATCTATTGGAGAATTACCATATTTCCATACCTATTATTCAGCGAGATTACGCTCAGGGAAGAAATGATAAAGACGTTCAGCATGTACGTAATGAGTTTTTACGAGTGTTGTTTAAGACCCTTCAAACCGGTTGTGTTTTGCAAGAGAAAAGTACATAATAATGCAATGAAAAATACATAAGCTTGCCAGCCGATATTTTTAGTAGTTTTGTCTGGATAATGCATGGCTAACCCGGTAGCTATCTCCTGAAAATGTAAGTACATGAGCGTGGTGTATGACACGATCAACTAAAGCTGCTGTTAGCCTCGAGTCTACAAATATTCGATTCCACTGACTAAATTCCAAATTTGAAGTGATAATGATGCTCTTCTGCTCGTACCAATCGGTGATGAGTTGAAATAGAAGCTCGGCTCCTTCTTTACTGAATGGAATGTATCCCATCTCATCTAAAATAATT
>NZ_AULI01000028.1 GCF_000425205.1 Pontibacillus halophilus JSM 076056 = DSM 19796
GAGTACAAAGCAATTCAACAAGCGAAGAAGGCACTACCTTTAATTGCATCTGCAATCTCGTCCGACACTACTAATAACATCGTACAGGTCATCAAAACAGTTTATGAGAACGTGCGACGACATGGAATAAAAGACCGCAGGTGCCAGCACTCTAGTCCTTTTAAGATTTTAAATATTAAACAGTAGTACCTTGTAAAAAAGGTTCTTTATATTCCTTTATTCTAAAGGGTGTTTGCTGGAATATTTTTGATTTAAGTCGAATTTTACACCGAAGGTGTACAACTAAACGCTCTATCTATTTATTAGCTTGACGGCTATGGAACCTGTCCCACTGTCCCAAAACCATATTTTGTAATATTATTACTTCTTTAGGACTATAAGTGTAAGGTCAGCTTAGAAATGACATCAGGGAGGTGGAGGGATGGAGTACTGTACAAATTGTGGCTCCCCCTTACAAGCAGAGTCTCAATTTTGTACCCAGTGTGGGAAGGCCACAGAACCAAATGACGCTCCTCGCACGCAAGAAGATTCGCCTTTGCACACAAGTAGTAACAAGAATTCAATGAGAAAGGGAACGAAATGGGCGTTATGGGGTGGGGGTGCGTTACTGATTCTGCTCGTTGCCGCTCACTTTTACGTTCTGTCACTATTAGATCCAATGAAGACCGTCGATGAGATTGGGGAAGCACTTAAACATAATGAGTCTGATAAGTTGAGAGAGTTAATTGAGTTTGATTCAAGCGCGGCATTAAATCTGGATGATTACCTATCATTCCTGAAAGAAATCGGATTTAAAGAACTGTACTCTAGCTTTGAGGAGGAATTCCAGAAATCATGGTCTTCCAAAGAAAATGAACGGATTGTAACCGATCAATCTGGCAATGAACTATTTACAATTACGCCTCACGAGCATTTCATGGGCCTGTATATGACGTATACGCTAACCGCCATTCCAAGTAAAGTGTTCCTTTACACCAATGTTGATCAAGCGACGTTTACTTCTCAAAATGCTTCTGTCATAGGTGAGCAAGAACAAGAAACAAAGCTTGGGAACGTCTATCCAGGCGAACTCAACATACAAGCGTCCCTCTCCTCAGAACTGGGAGACATTGACGACAGCAGAACATATCAAATTGACGGAACCGCTGGCAACAATGTTCTAGACTACTCTTTTTCCTATACTACATACGACTTAACAAGCAACGAGCCAGAAGCTTTCCTATATATTCAAGGTGAAAATACTGGACGAAAAGTCGCCTCATTCCCTACCTTGCAAGTGTTTGATCAACAGCGTGACTTAGAGTTACAAGCTCGATACTTTGACGAAGATTCAGGAGAAATGGTATCCAAAGCCACCTCAGCTTCTACTTCAGATTCTGGAGAAAGCATCCATTTAGAATTTAATAAGGAAATAGAAGAAGAAGAAGAAAAGGAAAAATCAGAGGAACCTGTGAAAGAGAAAGAAACAATCGTTATTGTTCAAGGCAATTCAGGGACCACCACTACTACGACTTCAACCCCAAATCCTACAGTCGCAGATGCAGAGCAACTGATTCTCCGATTTCGTGCTGCATATGAAGAATCGCTAAATATGAAAGATTACAGCATCGTTCAACCATTCCTTGTGAATGGAAGTGCTGCAGACAAAGAACTGAGCAGTTATTTAGTTGATCTCCAAACCTCTGACTATCATTATGACTTCACTTCTAACACGATTACGGGTTCATGGCAAGCTGATGCCAATACGTTCTACGTATCAACGAACGAGCATTTTATTTTCACAAACCACCTGAATGACCAGATTGCTTATGACCGTGATAAAGAATATAAGGTGGTCATTAACAATAACTCGCTTCAAATCGAATCCATTCTCATCTATCGTACGGACCGAACGGACTTATAAGGGGGACGAAATATGTATTGTTCAAACTGCATGACCGAGCAAGATGAAGGTAAGTTCTGTGGCACATGTGGAACCACCCTTCAAAGTGAACACCATCCACAACCAGCGCCCGAACAAGTCCTAGAGGCTGAGTCCCATACCCAAGCTTCCACCGCTTCCATGGCTACTACCTCTGTCAATCAAGGCTCTAGAGCGAAACACCAATCTAATCAGTTCTTAACGTTTTATAAGAATGTTTCTAAATCACCGAGATTTGCTGAAGCGGCTAGTCAATCGAATCCGACATACGGCATTGTTACGGTTATTCTATTTTCTGCCATAATGAGTCTAAGCATCTATACGTTCGCGAACAAGATGTTTCAATTAATGAGTGGAGGATTCGACTACTTTTCACTAGGCTTAGGATTTGAAGGGATGCCATTCTTTCCCATCTTTATGCCAATCTTCTTACTCACGCTCGCTTTTGTAGGATGTGCCATAATCAGTAGCTGGATTATGGTGAAAACCTCTGGGTCTTCCATTCCACTTAAAGAAACAGCAGCACACTTCGGTGGTCTACTCGTACCCTTTATTTCCGTCTCCATTCTATCCCTCTTGCTATCCCTAATTGGAATGCTTGAAATCACAGTCTACCTGAACCCTCTCATCCTCTCATTTACCCTGTTCCTTTATCCAGCACTAGTCGTGTACCAAAGTGTAAATCAGAAAACTGAGAAAGCACTCTATTGGAGTCTCGGAGCTTCCCTCCTCTCCATCCTGTTCATGTACATCTTCATTCGCTTCGCCATCCTCAACACCATCCGCGAGATTGTAGACTATATGATGCTCTAATGGGACGGGGGGACAGGTAAACTGTCCCCCTTCACCCTTGGTCGTTCCTGTGGGACGAAGAACCTGTCCCTCTGTCCCTTTTTCAAAAAAATATAAAAACTAATTGAAAACGGATACATAATTCCTTTATAATCAAAATTAAGTTGAACGACAGCTTTATTTTTTTGACCAAACGGAAACCGGTTTCTTAACTTGGAAACATAAGGTTTCTATATATTTTTTCCGAAAACGGAAACCGGTTTCCGAAAGGTGTTATTTATTTAATAAGGGGGAGTCAAGGTGGGATTTAAAAAGTATGTATTGTTTGTCATGTTACTTGGGATTAGTGCGGTATTAGTTGCATGTAATAATGATGATTCTGCAAGTGGAGATGGAAAGGTAGAACTAGACTTCTGGGTGTTTGGAGCAACAAACTATGAATCTCTCGCAAGCGAGTATGAAGAAAGCAACCCGAATGTAACAATCAACATTCGAAAGTCTGAACTAGGCGATCACCACAACAGCTTATTCACTGCTATTTCCTCTGGAACTGGGGCTCCAGATTTAACGATGATTGAAATCGACCAACTGGACCGCTTTAGACAAGCTCAAGATAATTTCTTGAACTTATATGATTTAGGAGCAGATGAAATACAGGATCAATACTTAGATTGGAAATGGTCAATGGCGGAAAGTACGGATTCTGAGTTCCTATTCGGATTGCCAACAGACATCGGTCCAAAGGGCTTGTATTACCATACAGACGTTTTCAATAATGCTGGACTTCCTACTGATCCGAAAGAAGTAAGTCAACAACTTTCGAGTCCTGAAGCATTTATAGAAGCTGCTGAGAAAGTGAAAGAAGCTACAGGCAAACCCATGGTCGACAGCATGGAAATGGCTTTCCGTGCGAACATGGATGCAGCAGCAGTTAGCTACTTTAATCGCGATGGGGACTTAATCATTGAAGAATCCGGCAACGAAGTAAAAGAGGCCTACGACTATGCTGTTGAACTGAATCAACAAGGCTATGTAGGTGGATTTGAGATGTGGACTCCTGAATGGGCAACGGCTCTTAACAAAGGAGAGTTCGCTGCAGAACTAGCACCAGCGTGGCTGAAAGGTTACATGACAGAGAACGCTCCTGAAGCTGAGGGCAAATGGCGCGTAGCAACACTACCAGAAGAATTTGCTGGTAACTGGGGTGGTTCCTACATCTCCATTCCTAAAGAAACCAAACAAAGCGAAGAAGCCTATGCATTTGCCAAATGGTTAATCAGTCCGGAGAACCAACTAAAATCATTTACAGAAAGTGGTCTCTTCCCTTCCGCTCCATCGGTTTATGAAATGGAAGAATTCAAGCAGAACGAAGATGCATATTTCGGTAGCCAGAATACAGCAGAAGTGTTTGCAGAGGCAGCTCAAGATATCCCTGAGGTTTATAAAGGGCCTAAATATGTAACCGTTAACAACGAAATCCTTACTGCCCTTCAAAATGTTCGCGAAGGTGCAAATCCTTCAGAAGAATGGGATGCAGCGGTTAAGCGGATTAAAGATTTACTAGAACGTTAATTTTACAGATTACTAGGAGTGGTGCTCTCTCTTACCACTCCTTTAAGGAGGGTTACAGATGGAATTAGCTCGGGACCAAAAGACATCCATCCCTAAGAAGAAAAAGCGTTCCGAACGTCAGAAGGACATGCTTTCTGGCTACTTATATATAGCCCCGTTCTTCATTATCTTCGCCATTATAGGGTTATACCCGGCATTATTTAGTATCTACTTAGCTTTCCAAAAATGGAGCGGATTCGGTCCTATGGAGTTTGCGGGCCTTAATAATTTCGCCATCGTCTTACAAGACCCGTTGTTCTGGAAATCTCTTTATAACACATTGATCATGGGTGTGCTTGGAACAGCACCTCAGTTGATTGTCGGCATTGTGTTGGCCTACTTCTTAAATATGGCTGCGGTGAAATTCTCAAACTTCTTCCGAGTCACCATATTCATGCCTTATATCACATCAATGGTTGCTGTTGCCCTCGTGTTTGGTGTTTTCTTCAGTAGCAACGAATCATCACTTGCCAATTTCATCATTGGGTGGTTCGGAATGGACCCCGTCAACTGGAAAACATCTGAATGGGGTGCAAAAATCGCCATCTCCCTCATGGTGTTCTGGAGATGGGTTGGCTATAACACTATTATTTATTTAGCTGGACTCCAAAGCATACCTAAAGACTTGTACGAGGCAGCTACTATTGATGGAGCGAATAAGATTCAACAGTTTTTCCACGTTACGATTCCTTTGCTTAAACCATTTATTGTGCTAACTGTCTTCATGTCCACTGTTGGTGCGATGCAGTTATTCGCTGAGCCAACGGTATTCTTAGGTGGACAAGCCTTTAACCGTGACGAAGCGATGACCGTTGTCATGTACCTCTATCGCGATGCATTCAATCTCAATTCCTTTGGAACTGCGTCAGCCACAGCTGTACTGTTGCTCATATTTATCGTAGCAATAGCTGGATTAAATACATGGCTGACTTCAGGGAAAAAAGCAAAGAGAGGACGTATCTAATATGGCTAAAACAAAACAAAAACGTTCATTAGGTCTTGTGCCTGTATATGCTGTGTTGATTTTTGCATCACTCTTCTCTCTCTTTCCTTTTTACTGGATGTTTGTGATGTCAACAAGACCGAGTGAAGCATATAACTCGATTCCCCCAGCTTTGATTCCGGGGACTAAACTCGTTGAGAACTTTCAACGAGTGCTCGATTCTATCCCATTCTTTCAATCGATGTGGAACACTGTTTTACTATGCACAAGTGTAACGCTCGTGGTTCTATTTATTAGTTCACTTGCTGGTTTCGCTTTTGCTAAATTCGAGTTTCCAGGCAAGAACTTCTTCTTCGTCGCAATTCTATTGACTATGGTCATTCCACCTCAACTTGGGTTGATCCCTCAGTACTACCTTGTTTCTGAATTGGGTTGGCTCGATACATTGTTCGGCGCTGGAATTCTATATTTACTTAACCCGCTCGGCATTTTCCTAATGCGTCAGTACATCAGTCAATCTGTACCAGACGAACTTATCGAAGCAGCGAAACTTGATGGGTGCTCAAACTTTAGAATTTATCGGAGCATCGTACTCCCAATTGTAAAGCCAGCCTTTGCGACGCTAGGAATTATCGTCTTCACTCTAGTCTGGGGAGAATTCCTCTGGCAGTTCACAGTTCTTAGAAGTCCAGAATCGTACACGCTCCAAGTCGCACTCGCATCACTTAACAATGCGTATAACATCGACTTCGGTATGCTATTATCCGGTGTCTTCTGGGCAACAGCACCATTAATCATCATTTTCTTACTGTTTAACAAACTCTTTATTTCAAGCATCACAGAAGGTTCTGTGAAATCTTAGTCACACATATACGGAGGGATGAACCCATGACAACAATTCAATTTCCTAAAGATCTAAAATGGGGAGCAGCAACCGCAGCCTATCAAATCGAAGGTGCAGCAAATAAGGGAGGAAGGCGCCCATCCATTTGGGACACCTTCTCTCACACTCCAGGTAACGTGAAGAATGGAGATAACGGAGATGAAGCGTGCGACAGCTATCATCGTTACGAAGAAGATGTTCAGATCCTAAAGGAGTTAGGTGTCGATGTGTACAGATTCTCAATCTCTTGGCCACGCGTAATGAAAGACGACGAAGGGACCTTGAACCCTGAAGGAATTGCATATTACAGAACTTTAATTCAATCCTTAATTACTGAAGGAATCGAACCCATCATTACACTTTACCACTGGGATTTACCTCAGACGCTTCAAGACATAGGCGGCTGGGAAAACCGTGAGACAGTAAATGCCTTTCAAACTTATGCCGAAGCCATGTTTCGTGAATTTGGCGACTCAGTGAAGAAGTGGATTACCATTAACGAGCCTTGGTGCGCTTCCTTCCTTTCCAATTACATTGGCGTCCATGCCCCTGGCAAACAAGACCTACAAGCTGGCATTGATGTAGCTCACCATTTACTTTTAGCACATGGTCGAGCCGTCGAATCCTTCCGAGGAATGGTACCAGACGGCGAAATTGGATATGCTCCCAATGCAGATTGGCTAGAACCCTATAGCAACAGCCAAGAAGATATCGACGCTTGTAAACGAGATATGCAGTGGAAAATAGAATGGTTCATGGACCCTGTATTCAAAGGCGAATATCCCGCTCTTCTCCAAGACATTTTCGCTAAACATAACGCTTACGTCAAAGTTGAAGAAGGAGACTTGGAAACCATCTCTCAACCGATTGATTTCATGGGAATCAACTATTATTCAGGCAGCATCGCACGCCATAAGAAAGACAATGGATTGTTCGACGTTGAAGCAATATGGGATGGTTACGACAAAACCGATATTGGCTGGCCAGTGTACCCAGAAGGATTCTATAACTTACTCACACACATCCATCAGTTGTATGGCGATGTTCCAATTTACATTACAGAAAATGGAGCTTGCTACAATCATGAAGTTGAGAACGGCATGGTAAACGATCAAGAGCGGATTGATTATTTGAAGCAACACCTTACTGCCCTACATCGGGCAATTAAATCAGGTGTGCCAATCAAAGGCTACATCCTCTGGTCTCTTATGGATAACTTTGAATGGGCAGAAGGTTACAGCAAGAGATTTGGAATTGTTCACGTCAATTACCGCACCTTCGAACGTACGAAGAAAGAAAGTTACTACTGGTATCAGAAGGTAACTCATAACAATTGGTTTGAATTGTAAAATGTTAGAAGAGCTGTATCCTGGCGTTCCATCCGCCTCGATACAGCTCTTTTTAAGTAATCTTATCTACACGTTGAAGTGATTTCACGCTTCCTCTTTTCACTAACGTTACTGGAATAACAATGCTGTCTGTTACTTCCTCTCCCGTATTGATCTGATGGAGAAGTAACGTCGCAGCTTCTTGCCCAATCATCGTTGTATCCTGTCGCACAGTTGTTAGCGGCGGCATTACGTATTGTGACAGTTCAATATCATCAAAACCGATAATTGAAAGGTCATCTGGAACACTAAGCCCTGCTTCTTTGACCGCTTCCATTGCACCAATGGCAAGCATATCCCCAGCTGCATATACAGCAGTTGGTGGTTCTGATAACTGGAGTAGTTGGTTCATCGCTTTGTAGCCACCCTCTTTAGAGAAGAATTCCCCATCTACAACATAAGAATCGGGCACTTCTAACCCGAGTGACGTTAAAGAAGTATAGAAGCCATTTCTCCGCTCTTGACCTGCAAATGTCGTAGCATGTCCGGCAATATGAGCAATTCTTCGATGCCCGAGCGAATAGAGATATTCTGTAGCCTCATAGCTCCCCTTGAAATTATCAGAATGAACAACAGCTGCCTCACGAACGTTAAGATCAATGACAACCGTCGGAATCGATGACTCCAACAACTCCTCCACCTGCGGATCATCAAATAGGGAACTTACAATGACAACCCCATCAACTCCCCGATATTTGAACTGCTCAAGATAGCTCATCTGTTGATTGTTTATCATCCTAGAGGCAAATAACAAATCATACCCTAAGACTTCTACATCTTTACGAAAGCTCTCAATGACTGCACTAAAGAACGGATGCCTCATCCCCACTCCAAGAGATTCAATGAAGATCACACCAATCGTCCATGATTTCTTTGTTGTGAGCGTGCGCGCATGGGAATTCGGGAGATACCCCATTTCTTCTACCGCGTCGAGAATGGCCTTTCGCGTCTTGTGACTTACATGTTTATAGTTGTTCAGCACCTTTGAAACGGTTGTAACTGAATACCCAGTCTTCTTTGCAATATCATAAATTGTAACCATAAGATTCCTCCAACGAAAACGCTTTCGTTCTCTCATCGTATCCGCTTTAAGCCCCATTTTCAAGCCTAAACTCAGGGACGGGGGGACAGGTACACTGTCCCCCTCCCCTCTCTCCCAAATAGAAGAAACTCCACGTTGCCCAATTGGTCACGTGGAGTTCTGATAGTGTGGTCGTGAAACTGGGACGAAGAACCTGTCCCCCTTGTCCCACTTATTTCAAATTAATGTTGACGCTTTTTGTGCCCCAGAATCCTGCATTTGCTTTTAGGGTGAGTTCTTCCATGGTCACATCAGACCCAACTTCGAATACAACGATGCCATCTTTCTTCAAACCAGGATTGATTTCTTCTAGGAATAGCATCTTTTCATTCGGGATTACCATGATTAAGTCACCATCATTTTTAGGACTATATTCTGTTCCATCTTCAGTTACTAGTGTAAAGAAACTTGAATCGGTCGTGATGGCTTCATTTTGCCCGTTGTTGATTGTCACATCTAATACGATAAACTGATTGTCTGTTGTAACTGGCTCTGTGTATTCATTGTCTGCTTCAATAGTAGTGGTACTCTCCGCGTTTTGTACAGTAAAGCCAATATCTTCAATCGTCGCAGTTTCGCCAATCCCAATTGTCTTTGTTTCCTCGCTTGATTTTGTCTCTTCTTGTTTAGTTTCTCCATCATCTTGACTTGATGTCGTTGTCGTTGTTGAATCCTCTCCACCAGAAACAGCAGCAATGATAATTCCAATAACAACTAGACCACCTATTAATGTGAGACACCCTTTAAACATTTTCTTCATAGTAAATTCCTCCTTGATTTCTTATTACCTTCATCCTACAAAACAAGGTACGCAAAAAAATGAACACCCAACATTTGTTCCCCATGTAATCCGTACGACCTACTAAAGGTATACAAAAAATTGCACACCCCGTTTCTTATACTGACACTGACAAAACACGAAAGAGGGATTATATGAAACGGTATCCTGTACAAATCAGAGTAAGAAACGGCCAAACGCATTCCTTCAACCTTAAACATAGCAATAGAGAACAATTGATTGAAACCATTAAGCAGCAGCTCAATGAACGGAAGTATTGGGATGTACAACACGAGAAAGGAATGACCATACTTACTACAAATGAGGTAGTTTCTTTTGAGGTAGGTCTACCTACCAAAATTCCGGAACATGTTGACGAAACAACGAAGTATACGTACAAAGGCCTCTTATACTTAGAACGAATACCAAGCATGGACCAAGCTCTGTTCCTCATCGTCTTCCCTGACTTAGATCTCATCCAGGGAGCCGAGACTGCTATGGAAGCCATCGTGAAAGGAAAGAAAGCTTTAAGGCAACACCTTCACTATTCCCTAGAAGAAAACCGTGAAGAATTCCTAAACTCGCCTTACGTGCAACACCCATCACAAACAACTGAAGAAGCCAAAGAACGCCATCTGCTCAGCATGCGCGAAATCTACGACAACGAAGAACTCAGCACCCTCCACCTCTTCATCCAAGACATCGACATTACCGTCGAAGTGGGACGGGGGGACAGGTAAGTCGTCCCAATAAGGTGCATAGGAACAGAGTGGGACAGTTTACCTGTCCCGCTGTCCCTCTTCCCAATCCAAACAAACGAAAAAGAGCCATGCACCTTAGGTGCATGGCTCTTTCATATAAATGCGGGACGCAGAACCTGTCCCTCTGTCCCTATCGTGAGAGGGTTTCGTCGTCTTGTTGTTGGGAGTTAGTTTGTTTGTTGTCGCGTTTGATGAATCCAAATGCGAGGGAGAGGATACTGACGACGAGTAGTGCAATTGAGATTGGATCTTGAATGAATACGGTCATGCTGCCACCGGAAGCTGTCATAGCTTGTCGGAAGGATTGTTCCATCATCCCTCCTAGAATAAAGGCGAGAATAAACGGTGGAGCTGGGAAAGAGAAAAGTCGCATTAAGTATCCAAGCACCCCAAACGCTAGTAATAGATACAGGTCAAACGTACTAAAGCTGATAGAGTAGACACCGATGATACTAAATGTGATTACGAGTGCAATCAGCATCGGGCGTGAGATTTTTAATATCTTGGCGATGTAAGGAATGAGCGGCAAGTTCAATATGAGTAAGAACACGTTCCCGATATACATACTTGCAATGATTCCCCAGAATACATCTGGACGGTCTTGAATTAAGAGTGGTCCAGGTTGAATGCCTAGTGCTAGAAATGCCCCCAACATAACAGCTGTCGTGCCCGACCCAGGAATACCAAGGCTTAGCAATGGTACAAACGCTCCGCTTGTTGCAGCATTATTGGCTGTTTCCGGTGCAGATAGTCCCTTAACGGACCCCTTTCCGAATTCATCTGGCTTCTTGGCAATACGTTTCTCTGAAATGTATCCGATAAATGAAGCAATCGTCGCTCCAGCTCCTGGTAGTACGCCGAGTAGAAATCCTAAGAACGATTGTCGCGTCATCGGTCCACGCATCTCTTTAAAATCCGATTTGTTTAACTTCAAGTTTCCAATATCACTTTGCTTACTTAAAGAACGGTCTTTCCTAGTTAGAATCAACGCGCATACTTCTGCCAACGCGAACAACCCAAGGGCAATGACGAGGAAATCGATCCCCTCCATCAAATTTGGATTGCCGAATGTATAGCGGTTCGTCCCAGTTTGCCCGTCAATTCCAATGGTAGCCACAATAAATCCAACAGTGGCGGCAATGAGTGCTTTCACCGTTGAGCCATCAGAAAGACTCGAAATAGCAGTTAACCCAAGTAACATAAGAGCAAAATATTGTGCCGGTCCAAATGATACGGCGACCTGAGCAAGCGCCGGTGCGAAAAGCATCAGCAATACAACGGAAACCGTTCCACCCACAAAGGACGAAACTGCAGCAATGGCGAGCGCCTTGCCCGCTTCCCCCCGCTGGGCCATTGGATAACCATCGAACGCAGTCGCAACCGTTCCTGATATTCCCGGAGCATTGAGTAGAATGGAAGAAGTGGATCCACCAAATACCGCTCCGTAGTAAACTCCCGCCATCATCACGAGTGCAATGGATGGATTCATTCCATATGTGATAGGAATCATAATTGCAATAGCACTAATTGGGCCAAGACCTGGCATCATACCGATTAGCGTTCCTGTTACAACTCCGATAAGAACGAAAATAATTCCCTGCCAGCTAAATGCGACTTGAAACCCTTCTAATAGACCTTCTAGAGCCATGTTCATCAACACCTTTTAAAATGGTAGAATTCCTTCTGGCAACCGAATTTGAAGTAAATAGTTAAACAAGTAATACAACACGGAAGGAAACAGCACAGAAACAAGAACTAAGCTCAGTATTCTTCGATAGCCTAGCGCCCAAGAACAGCTGAACACGAACAATGCCGTTGTAAGTAAGAAGCCAAGCCATTCAAATAGCACGATGTACAAAATGATTAGAGCTCCTACGCCAACTAATGCAAGGACATCTTCCTTTGAAACTTGCCGCTTCGCTTTCTCCTTGTCCGACTCTGACGACCGATCAAAATATAATAAAATGGATAATGCAATTAAAATGTACCCGAGCACTTTCGGGATAAAGTCTGAATCAATAGGAACGTAAGGATATTCTTTCAGATTGAACGTTAGATACAAGTAACCAGCTGACAACACAAGAAGCACAATGCTTACTTTTTGATTGAGAGTCTTAAGCATACATCTTCACCTTCTTCTTATAGACTGAAAGGACTGCTCGGAGGCAGCCCTTTCCCTATTACTGACCAAGTCCTAGCTCTTCTAGCAACGTTGAAACTTCTTCTTCCTGCTCATCTAGGAATGATTTGTATTCTTCACTACCCATGAACATTTCGCCCCAGCCATACTGGTCACGAAGTTTACCGAAGGCCTCAGAGTCACTAACTTCTTTCAATTTCTCTTCGTAGTAAGCGACTGCAGCAGGGTCCATATCCTTCGGTCCAAAGAATCCGCGCCAGTTGACGAATGTCGCATCAATGCCTTGCTCCACAGCTGTAGGGAAATCAGATAGTACATCGCCTTCTAAACGCTCTTCAGACGTGACGCCTAGCACTCGAATCTTACCTGCTTTCACTTGCTCAACCGTTTCAGCTACGCCAGTCGAGTATACATCTGCACTTCCATTAAGAATCTGTGTCAGCCCAGCGCCGTCTTGAGCAGATACATATTTAATCCCTTTAATATCGACACCGGCTTCTTTCGCCAAGCGCACGAACTGGATGTGGTCCATAGAACCAGGAGAGGAAGCTCCAACAACCGTTACACTTGATGGGTCACCCTTCATATCTTCAAAGAGTTCGGTTAAGTTGTCCCACTTCGCATCCTCCGCTACGGCAAAAGCACCATAATCCGCAATCACATTCGCAAGCGGTGTAACATCTTTATGCGAAATGTCAGATTGTCCATTAAGAGGGACAAACAACAACGGTGGTGATGAAACGAAAATGGTGTGTGGATTGTCTGTGTTGTTCACATAAGACCAACCAACTGCTCCACCTCCACCAGGTTTGTTCACGACTCCAACACTCTCTTCAACAATTCCCTCATCCTCAAACACACGGGCTACGCTTCTGGCTGTTGTATCCCAGCCACCGCCTGCGCCGGCTGGTGCTACAATTTCAAGGTTTTTATCCGGCTGCCATTCTCCACTTCCACCATCTGAACTTGCTTCATCGTTCCCACAAGCCGCCAATACAACTAACATGAGTGCAACTCCAAGCATTCCTATCTTTTTCACAAGCACTCTCCCCTTCACTCAAAGTTAAAATGTATACTCATCATAAAGGAGACTTCAGAATATGTAACCGTTTTCAAAATAATCAATATTAAAAGCATTATGTTGAATTAAATTCATAAAATTCACGGCATAAATAAAACCAACCGCTAGGGTTGGTTTACAGTCAAGAAATATTTACGCTCTGGTCTTCCTACTTTCCCGTACCGCATTTCAGCTTGACCTTCTTCTATAGAAATCAAGTATTCTAAATACCTTCGTGCAGTCGTCTTGGAAACCCCTATTGACTCGCCTGCTTGATCAGCGGTTAGCCCTTGTGGTGACTCGTTTAGAATCTCTCTTACCTTCTCGAGCGTAATCGAATCAATCCCTTTTGGCAGATTCGCATCCTGATTCATTCGTTCTGCCTTGTGACCCATGAGTTCGTCTACCATGGATTGACTAAACGTCTCATGATGGTTGAACAACCGCTTTGTCTTCTTATACTGATTCAATGTTTCGTAAAAGCGTTCCATTGTAATCGGCTTAATCATATAGTCCACAACGCCATATTTCAATGCCTTCTCAACCATTTGTTTATCATCAGCTGCTGTAATCATGATGATGTCCACAAGAGGAGCTCGCTCTCGAATTTCATGAAGCAAGTCCGTCCCTAACCGGTCTGGCATATACACATCGAGCAAGAGCAACTCCGGTTGATGCGCTTCGACTAACTCAAGCGTCTCTCCACCGTTGAGCGCTTTCCCCACTACCGTCACGTCCGACACGTTCTCTAGAAACTTCTCATGCAGTTGCCCCACTCGAAAGTCATCCTCTGCAATGACAACACGAATCATTCTACTCCCCCTCCCTTACTTTCGGTATAAACACAGAGAACACAGCTCCGCCATTAGAAGACTCACCGACCTCAATGGTTCCGCCCAGCTCTTCCACAATCTGATTTACATTCGCCAAACCGAATCCACGATTCTCGCCTGATTTCGTTGAGAATCCTCTCATGAATAAATACGGAAGTCTCTCTTCTAGAATACCATGACCTGAATCAGCTACTTCGAACACAATTTCGTTGCCAACATCAGTTGCCGAGAGGGATACCCATTTCTCCTCAGAATCACTCACGGCTTCAAACGCATTGTCGATTATATTCCCAAGAATCGTTACAAGACTGGCACGACTGATGGATTCTGGTAGTTCCCGTAAGGAAGACTCTTCGTGTAGATTAAAATCCACTTTTTGTTCAGAAGCTTTGCTAATCTTCCCGAGTAAAATGGCTTGAACGGTCTCGTCTTCAATCTGGTCGAACAAAACCCGATTTTGCCCTTTGGATGTCTGAAATTCGGACTGAATAAGGTCAATCGCTTCCTGTACGTTTCCGAGCTGCATCAAGCCAAGTACCACGTACATCTGATTAGCGAATTCATGTGTCTGTGCGCGCAAGTCTTGAGAATACTGCTTCACTTCTGATAGAGCGTTCACCATTTCCCTTACTTCCGTCTTATCTCTAAAGCTTGCCACTACCCCGATGACTTTGCCCTCTGCCATAATCGGCTTTCGATTCACAATGACCACGTTGTCATGGAGCACCATCTCCTCATCTCGCTCCTCAACGCCAGACTTCAGAACACGAATCATTTGAGTGTTTGGAAATACATCTTCAATATGCTTACCAGTAGTTTCCTCTTCACTATTCAGCATTCGCATCGCCGATTGATTCATCATCGTCACCATACCGTCTGCATCGATGGCAATGATCCCTTCACGCACTGATGACAAGATAGCTTCTCTGTCCCGATATAGTGACGCAATCTGAACAGGCTCAAGTCCTAGTGTATCCCGCCGAATACTCCGAGCCAGCAGGAAGCTCCCTGCAATTCCAAGTAATAATACTCCTACTGAAATTACTGCAATATCATAAAACTTATCTAAGGTTGCAGTATTAATCTCCTCTACCAAGAAACCAACTGAAATAATCCCTACAATATTCCCCTCGTCGTCCATAACAGGCGCCTTTCCTCTTAACGATTGACCTAGTGAACCGGTAGCCTGTGATATGTAATACTCCCCATCAAGCAATGCGCGCGCATTGTCGCCGCCAACCATCCTCTTTCCTATCTTCCACTCATCAGGATGGGCGTAGCGAATACTTTCGGTATTCCCCACAACGACAAACTCCGCCCCAACCTCTTCCTGAATACGAAGCGCAATCGGTTGAAGGATCTCAGACGGCTCCGACGCTTGAAATGCCTCCTTCACCGTCGGCATCAACGACATCGTCGTTGCCGCCTGAAGTGCCATCTGGCCCATCTTCTCCTCCGTCGCATCCTTCTCCCAATACGCAAAGACACCAGCCAACACCCCCACAACCCCAACGATTATTGAAATGACCAACCCCAAAATCTTCGTCTGCAACGACATCCTAATCCCCCCTCTCACGCGGGACAGAGGGACAGGTAAACTGTCCCTCCTCATCATCCCATCAACATTTGAATCCCCTTTAATACCACACCCCAAAGTTCAGTTGAGACCCCTTCACTGGACGGATTCAGCCAGTAGGTCCTCATCCCCAAGAATCGCCTCCAATCTTCACCAATTCTGGTGCCACTTGCAATCGTCTCTCCCTCGTAATTAATTACCTGAAACGCATCATTTTCGTATGAGAATTTGACTTGATACTGTCGTTCTCCTAAAGAAAGCTCAAGCTCACTAAAAGCCTCTTCCCTTTCATATATAGACTTCTTCCGCAAACGTCCAATCTCTATTTCATACGGTGAATATATGATATATTCTTGAGAAATCAACTTTATTTCCCTGTTCTGAGTCGCTGAAAATATGAGTCGATCGTTCAAGTGAAAATAAACATTTATATTAAAAATTGACGAGCTTGCTTGAACGCTAACTACAATTTCATCATCGACACTAGAAATCTCATGTCTCCTTTGTACGAGTAGAGGAGCCTGTAAAACTATTGGTTGTGCCATCCTTCCCCTCCTCCCATAAACAACTAATTATGTAACAATCTACATTATTAATTCAAAATCATAAAGCGTTTCCCCTCATAGATGTGAAGCAAACGGGACAAAGAACCTGTCCCCCTGTCCCGCCATGTCCCACAAAAAAAAGACCATGCAACTCAATCGTTACATGGCCTTCCCTCTATTAATCTGGGACACTGAACCTGTCCCCATAGCCGTCAAGCTAATAAATAGATAGAGCGTTTAGTTGTACACCTTCGGTGTAAAATTCGACTTAAATCAAAAATATTCCAGCAAACACCCTT
>NZ_AULI01000031.1 GCF_000425205.1 Pontibacillus halophilus JSM 076056 = DSM 19796
GCACCCGTTAATTAAATAGTGTAATATCCTTTATTTCTTTATCAACACGTATTGCTTATCTTCTAAAAAGAATGTTTCGCAAAGATGATTTATATCTTTTAACTTTAAATGTTTTCCGAATTGTAGCGTACTAAGGTTAATTACTACATCTTTACTGTCATCTTTTTCTTTTTCCTCATGTCCATCCCAACAAGAGTATATTTCAATGAAATCCCCTTCTAATAAATGTTCATCAATATAACTAAAAATTGATTTAATTGATTTACGTTGACCTGATGTATTGTTTGCGTGCAAGTATCCTTGCACTTCATATACAAAAGGCGTGGTGATTTTATTTCTTATAGGTTCATATCCAGTATCTAAGTCAAAAACATCAATTCCATTTGCATCTTCTTCTGTTTCATAAACCTTTACGAGCTTAGAACCGTTATTCTTCTTCAAATGTTTATCTAAACTAATTCCTTTTAGTTTCAATTCCGAAAGAGGTTTATATGTTGGGTTCCTACCAAAACTACCAATAGGAAGTTCTATATTTGCCCCAATAAAATGATGTAAAGTCATCTAAACACCCCTCTTCTTTATCCTTATTTTACCATAAAATAGTTAAATCCTTTGTTTAACATTACTGCCCCGTTAGTTGAATAAAGAAATTACCCTTATACAGTAAACTTAGATAATCTAAGTTGGTGTATCATAAGTTTCCACAATTGTAATTTAAGTTCCTTTAATTATCACATCATTCATTGTGCCTTCATTTCTTTAGTGATGGATGCTCTCTAATACTTGAAACCACCAAGCCCTAACTCCTTCTCTACTACATGCTTATAGGTTTCAAATTTCACCTTTACTACTACACCCTATCTTCACACTTTCTCTTTATGCATAAAACCCTATGGTAAAGTCTCTTTAATTGGTAAATATCACTAAATTTTTAGAAGTAGTAAAAAAGGTATTTTTACTAATAGAAATATAAAATCATTCACATATTATCAAAATTAGTTCCGTTGTCATTGCTTTCAAGGCCGAGAAAATGTAAGTAATATCAAAAAAGGCTAGCTTATTGGTTATAAGCTAGCCTTTCTCTATTCGCGTCTATACGTGACTCTCTTGTTCGATTTGGCTTAAGCGTGCCTGCACGTCTTCTTCACTCAAATTATACTCGTTCACATAACGGTTATTGTCGTGTGTGCGGCACTCGTGGCTGCAACTTCTCATATATTTGTGCTCATTTTCTTCGGTCATCATCATACGGCGGTCGCATTCAGGATTTCCACAGTTCACAAAGCGTTCACATGGCTCTCCTGTGAAGTAATCCTCACCAACAATCGTGTGTTCGACTTGGTTCACCGGAACTGTAAGACGTTCATCGAACACAAACATCTGTCCATCCCATAGTTCACCTTTCACTTCAGGATCCTTGCCGTATGTCGTAATTCCGCCTTTTAATTGCGCTACGTCGAACCCTTCCTTCATAAGCCAGCCGGAGAATTTCTCACATCGAATTCCACCTGTACAATAGGTGAGAACTTTCTTCCCTTCGAACATATGCTTATTCTCACGGACCCAATCAGGTAGCTCTTTGAACGTCTCAATATCCGGACGGATTGCGCCACGGAAATGACCCAGGTCGTATTCATAATCATTACGGGCATCTAAGATAATTGTATCTTCGCGCTGCATTTGTTCATACCATTCTTTCGGCTCTAAATGCTCCCCTGTAATGTCGTTTGGATTGTGATTGTCCTCAAGACGAAGCGTCACAAGCTCAGGACGGTGACGCACATGCATTTTCTTAAACGTATGACCTTCCGCAGCATCCACTTTAAATGGCATTTCTGCGAAACGTTCATCGTCATGCATGGCCTTCATATACGCTTCTGTTGCTTCAACGGTACCAGAAACGGTCCCGTTAATCCCTTCTTCTGCAACCAGCACACGCCCTAACAGGCCAAGCTCATTACAAAACGCTAAATGATCCTTCGCAAATTGCTCTGGGTCATCAATCGTTACATACTGATAATACAACAATACTTGATATTCTTTATTCTCCATTGTGTTCACCTCTAACTTTATATCTCCCAAATATAAATAATAAGGTATCCAAGGGTGTTCGCCTTACTAAATACACAATTCCATATTGTAATCACCTTTTGGGCAGAAATCAATGATTTGATAGGAAGGTTCTAGTTAATGTAGGCTGAGGCTTTGAAATTATTGTGGTTCTACCAGGATCAACGGCCACACTTGGCGTACTCTCCCATCATAACAACCCCTCTTCCATCCTCACACATAAAGAAAGGAAAGGATGGCGAACCATCCTTTCCTTCTCCATGCTTATACAGATTTAGCTTCAGGTTGTGTTTCTTCTTCTTCAGAAGTGGCTTTCGTGTCTTTCACAATCCCTTGTTCAATCGCCATAAGTTTGGCGACTTTAGGTGCTCCCCAAACTGGTGGCAGCAAGAGAATGGAGACGGGTACGGCCGTTACAACGATAAAGTTCTGCAGCGTTTGAATGCTGCTTTCTCCGATACTTAATAGTGAAGCCGCGATGAAACCGAATAATAGCGCCCAGAAAATACGTAACCAGCGAGATGGGTGAGCATCTCCTGTTAGGGTAACAGCTACTGAGTAGGACATTGAGTCGGCAGTTGTCGCCACGAAGATAATGGTTACAACTAGGAAGCCAGTAGCCATGACCATTCCAAGTGGAAGTTGTTCCATGATGGCCATCACGGCTGCCGGCATGCCGCTATCATTTAATGCGGTTGAGATGGCGCCTGGGTTCTTCATTTCGAAGAAAATCCCTGAGCCACCTACGGATGCGAACCAGAAGTTACTGACTAATGGTGCAATAATCGCAACGGCAAGAATTAATTCTCGGATCGATCTTCCGCGAGAGATACGGCTAATAAACATCGCCATTGCTGGTCCGAATCCAATGAACCAGCCCCAGAAGAAGATCGTCCAGTAACCTAACCACGATTGGTCTCCTCGATAAAGACTCATACGTACGAAGTTTTGAATTTGATACGCTTCTGCTCCGATAAAGGAATCAATGATAAATAAAGTTGGTCCTAGAATCAGCATGCCAAACATGAGGACGACTGCAAGTCCTACGTTTAAGCGGCTCATCAGTTGAATTCCTTTATCAACTCCTGATGCAGCTGAAATGGAAGCAATTGCGACTAGAAAAATGATGACAATCGATTCAGTCAAGATTGTATCTGGTACCCCAAATAGATATTCGAGTGCGTAGCCCACTTGCAGGCCAAGGAATCCAATTGGTCCTATTGTACCCGCTGCTACTGCAATAATAGACACAATGTCCGCTACTGAACCTATGACACTTTTTCGATTAAAGATCTTTTCTCCGAACATTGGATAAAGAATTGTACGAGGTTTCAATGGATATCCTTTATGATAGTGCGCATACATTAGTACAATCGTTGCGACTGTTCCAAGTGATGCCCAAGCTGTAAATCCCCAGTGGAAGAAGCTCTGCGCAAGACCTGGAATGACTGCATCGGCTTTCGACATGCCTTGTTCGTCAAGAAGTGGCGGGGTTGTAAGGTAGTGATACATCGGTTCTCCCGCTGCCCAGAACACCCCTCCTGCAGCTAGTAATGTACACAGAATCATCGATACCCATCGAAATAGGCTATATTCTGGTTTGTTCAGTTTTCCGAGATTAACTTTTCCATATTTTGATAATGCGAGTGCTATTCCTACTATAAACGTCGCTAGTAAGAGCACTTGCCAGAAAGCACCAAAGAATTTAACAGAAAAGTCGAACGAGCTCGTGATCCATTCTCCCATCAAAGATTTGTTAAATACAGACATGATTAGAAAAAGTACGAGAAATCCACCGCTGATGGCGAATGTGACCCAATCAATCTTCGTTCTCCTATTCGTTTCGTCGGTCATTATTTTCCTCCTAGTTTAGTTCCTATCGAACCTGGACAGGTTGTTAGTTATTTTTTTCGTTATAGGCTATGAAGTCGTTCGATAGTCGTATCAGATAGCATCCATCTCCTTATATTTCCGACCTTTTTTCACATAGTGCTAAATTATAGAGAACCGCACCATACACGTCAACCGATATGTAGTAGAGAGATTATGAGGATTAGAGAGGATAAGGAAGGATGAGCACCGTCATACCAAATGGTGAAAGAATGTGTCGCCCTCCTAAAAAAGGCATAAAAAAGAGGCACAGGACGCTCCTGCACCTCTCACGTGTGTTTATTTGGCAGTTGTATTTAATGTCACTTCAATATTCCCACGTGTTGCACGAGAGTATGGGCATACTTGGTGTGCTTTCTGTACAAGGTCCTCCGCCTCTTCTTGTGAAACACCTTCTACATCTACATTTAAGTTAACACCAAGACCGAATCCTTCGCCCTCTTTACCGATGCTCACTTGAGCGGTTACAGCTGTTTTAATTGCTTTCTTCGCTTGTGATGCAACAAGTTGTAGAGCGCTATCAAAGCAAGCAGAGTATCCTGCTGCGAATAGTTGTTCAGGGTTTGTTGCGCCTTCTTTCTCTTGACCGCCTAATGATTTCGGCATAGAAAGTTCAAAGTCGATTGTTCCGTCACTCGATGTAACGGTTCCTTTACGTCCACCTTGCGCTGTTGCTTCTGCTGTGTACAATGCTTTTTCCATGATACCCTCTCCTTTTTCTAATTAGGTTGTGCACAATTTAATTTACTACAACCTTTTAGGGATGTCAAAACAAAACGCTCCCTTAGACAATAGAATTGTCCCCTGTTCGAAAGTTTTGTATACTTGTTCCAGAAAAGGAGAGATTCCTAATGGCTGATGAACATTTACGTCTAGAGAATCAACTGTGTTTCTCCGTTTATGCGACTGCAAGAGAAATTACGAAGTTGTACCGTCCTCTATTAGAGGAGTTAAACGTTACGTACCCTCAATATTTAGTGTTGCTCGTCTTATGGGAAGAAGATCGCTTAACGGTCAAAGAATTAGGCCATCGTCTTTATCTTGATTCCGGAACGCTGACCCCAATGCTTAAGCGTATGGAACAAGCAGATTACCTTCAGCGCATTCGTTCTAAAGAAGATGAACGAGTGGTTGTGGTTACGTTGACAGAGAAAGGTCGCGCTGCACGGAAACAAGCGAACGATATTCCTCATTTATTGCTTGACCATATTGATGTTGACCCAGATGAATTGTCTCAAATGAAGGGAACGCTCATGAAAGTGTTGCAGTCGGTTCATGTGAAGAATGGAGATACGAAAGCATAGAAAGAGCCGCAGTTTACACTGCGGCTCTTTCATTGTGTGTTAGATTAAATTCTATTTCATACGGCAAGGTCCATATTCAAGATTCATTACTTCGCTAAGTCACGCCAAACTAATGCTTCCTTCTCTACTTGTTGAACGAATTCGTGCTTCCCTCTTATGTAACCATCCATATCATAAGGATATTTCTCGGCTAGCTGTCGCTTTAATGTTGAGTAGTCATGTTGGATGGTAGGATGCGCTGCGATGTAATCGCGGAAGGCTAAATGTCTTGTGATTTCAGCGCTTCCTTCTTCGTAGATGTGAACATGATGGGTTCGTCTTTCTTCATCCCCTTTTAGAAAGAAGCGTCGTCCAGGAAGTCCGTATTCCCCTCTTGCCACGTAGCCAAGTTCCTTCATTGAAGCGACTCGCGCGTCCACTTCTTCTATCTTTCTAACGACTGGGAGAAGATCGATAATTGGCTTTCCGGCTAAGCCAGGGATAGACGTACTGCCAATATGATGGATGGCTACTACCTGCTCGCCGAGCGCGCCCCTTATCTGCGCGGCTTCTTCATGGAACTTCTGCTTCCATTCTTCCTGATAAGCGTATACTTCTACCTTTCTCTTGTTACCTACACTAGACATTCTTTCCATTACTTGTTCCGCTCCCACATACTGTCCATCTTCCCATACTAACTTGTACACATCAGGCATCTTCAACGATTGCCAAAAGGAGTAGTGATACTGATTGTCAAAGTAATTCATCATTAACGTCATCAAGTTCCCGTGCGTCCCTACCACGATCGTTTGACCTTTATAACGTTCGAGCAGACCATTAAGTGCCTCGACCCCACGCAATTGGGCCTCAACATTTGACTCGTCCCCCTCCCATGAAAAGGTGTCATCTGCCCACACCGCTTCCATCGCTGCTTGGAAATCGTCTACAGCATTATAAGCGAGGCGTCGCTCTTTGAAGGCTTCCACCTCTAATATGCCAAGATTCCGCTGATGCGCAGTTCCTTCTATAGTTTCGATTGCACGGGAATAGGGGCTAGACACGACAACATCGACTGGGACTTCGGCAAACAAGCTCGTAATACGAGAAGCTTGCTCCCTTCCTTCCTGGGACAAAGGCCTTTCTCGTTCATCAGGGGTATAAATGGAGTGGGCATGGCGAACGAAATAGACGATGGTTTTCATTAGCTTCATTCCTCACATCTTTCTCTAATGTCTTTGACATAATGCCTCACGCCTTGATAAGAGACAGACGGGTATTGAAAGAAGGTTTCCAACTCTCTCATAAGCTCTTCCATTACAGAATACGCTTCAAATAATGCATCCCACTGTTCAGCATAATCAGCACCCGCGTATGTCCCTTTCACCTGCGACCATCTTTCTTTCGGAAGGAACCACTCTAAATATTTCCCTTCCTTCCCTACATTAACTTGAAATTGGTGCAGCGTCCCAACAAACCAACCGAGCATGCGATTCAACATAGCACGTACTGGTCCTTCCATCATCGCCTTGGCATAAGGAAGCTCTTTGCGGGCTAGCCCTTTGGCTACATACGTACTCACCCACCAGAATTCATTCACCGTCTGTTCATAGAATTTAGCACTTGGAGGTTGAACATAGTAACTTTCTTCTGATGGTTGTACTGAGGTTAGAAACTGCTCGTCTTTATCAAGCAGCACCTTCGTCAGCGAATCTTTAAGAAATCGTTCACTTGCTAAAGGAAGCGGTACCAGCGTTAAGTCAATGCGATTCCCATCCTCAAACAACATTAAATAAGAAAAAGGACGTTCTTCAGAAGGAACGTCCACTCCAAAGGTTTCTGGCATTTGAGTAATAATTCGTTCACCGAACACGTTAATCCAGTCGGTCGCTTCCAAGAAGGGAGGTAATTGATCTACGACAAACACGACATCATAGTCTTGGAATACATCACTCTTAACGTTCGGATTTACTCGGGATCCATTTAGCCACACCGCCCTAATTCGCTCGTCTTCAGCTCCCACATTCTTGATGAGTCCCATAACTTCTTCTTCTGTTCTCATGTCCATCCCCTTTACTATTGAAGCCCTTCTGTACGGTTCCCGCTTCCCAATTTCACAAATACAAGCGTCCAGTAGATTAATAGATAGAATGATCCTCCGAAGATAAGCAATGTCCATATTTCCCCTTGTTGCAATCCATAAGCTAAGTGTTGCATTTCATTCAACATTGGATCTCGGTCGATCGTGAAGAGGATATTTAGTAGAGGGATAAGAAGCGATAGTGCGCTCGCGAGTATTGAACTGTTAATGAGGATGCGACGTCTTATGCAATACAACGCCATTGCAAGTGTCAACGCAAACAATAAGTAATAGAAAATAAGAAAGACCGGTGAAACTGTTTCTGCCGGACCCATGTTTGCCACTCCTTTATTCGAAACTTTCGCACTATTTATTCTACACGATTGTGATTTGAAAGGAAAGCGCTTCATCTTTATCATCTAACCAGTTCTTTATACCCTCCATCCTTCCATATCCATCCTTTACGTCTGAACTCTCTAGAAAAGATTAACAAATCTTTATACTTACCGATATAGATTAGGAACATGGTACTAGAACACGAGCAAGAATGACATAAAGAATCGTAAATCGATCATTGAGTAACACCACCGTTGTGCAACTCATTGAACTCTAGGAGGAACTTCAGTTTATGAATGAAAACACCGCACGAACACAATTTGAACAAATCGCAACAAAACGATTAAGCTTCTTACTTATGAGTATGATCCTTCTTTCATACCCGATTATCTATGTCTTTCTAAGGTTGGAGTATGTTACATGGACTGGTCTATTGGTTTATGTCGTAACTGGACTTATTGCAGGAACTGGCATGTTCTTCACGTATCGATTAGCTAGCGACCAAAGCTACGCGAAATTCATTACAGTGAGCTTGTCTTACGTAATCTGTGCTTCGGTCATTTCAATCTTGCCGTCATCTTTATCATGGACAATTGCGTTTTTGTATCTTGGGTTGTCTCTGCTTTATTTAAACCGAACTATCATTCGTCTATCAGGTGCGTTAGGCATCATCATGTTAATTGGCTTAACAACGACTGGACTTGTACAAGTTGAAGGAATTTTCGACTTAACGATTATGTTTGTTGCCTATGCGATGACATGGAGTGCGACTTACTTTATCTGTGTATCAGGAGAAGGATTGATTCGCCAATCTCATACTTACGCAACAGAGGCGCAGCAACAATCTGATAGGGTAATTTCATTAATGGAACAAGCCAAATCTTCTACGCAACAACTTGCGGCAGGGACGACAACTCTTGAATCTTCTAGTCAGCTTATCGTCTCGTCCTCACAAGAAATCGGAGAAGCCATGAATGGAATTGCGAGTAGCTCTTCCATGCAGGCAGAGCGAACAGAACACGGCGTTGCACACATGAATCAGCTTTCACACTACCTTGAAGAGCATGATGTTCACTTAACGAAACTCGCAGAAGCCAATCAGTCTGCGAGTACACTTAAAGAAGAAGGTTCAAAGGAACTGATGCATTTAACTCAAAAGACTGAAACGAGCCATGCGTCCATTTCAGACATCCATGCAATGATTGGGACAACGAAAGAAAGCGCTGAAAAAATCCAACGAGCTAGCGCTCAAATTGACAACATTTCGAGTCAAACGAACCTACTCGCATTGAATGCCTCGATTGAAGCAGCTCGCGCCGGGGAAGCTGGCAAAGGATTCGCTGTCGTCGCAGATGAAATTCGTAAGCTCGCTGAACAATCGAGTCAGTTCAACCATGAAATTGCCTCTGTTATTCAACAACTGACCGAACAAGCATCAGGTGCTGTGGACGCCGTTCAGCACGTGCAGCAACTTGCTATTGAACAGAACACGAGTCTTGAATCCACCAACCGTTCATTTGAAGACATCTCTCAATCGCTCATGACGATGAATGCCATTATTCAAGATATTTCTGATGGTCGTGCTGCCATGTACGAGAAGAAGAATGACATCCTTGCCATTATGGAAGACTTGTCATCCACAGCCGAAGAAAATGCTGCTACAACTGAAGAAATCTTGGCAACCATTGCAGACCAGACTCAATCCATTGAAGCCATTTCACATGAGATCGGGTCCATTTCAACCGTTTCGAGGGAGATTGAAACGAAAATCCAATAGACATAAATTAACGAAACCTATCTACCAGGTTTCGTTTTTTCTTTCTAGGTCTAGCTCCCCTCTCCTATGAATACGTTAGAATAACGAATCTAGCATAGGAGGTCTCATATGAATAGAAGGAATATCCCATTATTATTCGGAGTGCTCGCGCTTATCGCCATCTACTCCCCTGTCTTCTCTCGCTTCACACCATTAGTAGGTTTAGCTCTAGCTTGGTTTGGATTTTCCTATAGCAAACGCTTGAGGAAGAATGTTGACCGCTCTGGAAGCTTGATTACCGTTGGCAAAGTCCTATGCTTGTTTGGAATTGTTGCGTCTATCTTCATGTTATTCTATTTCAATAGTTACGCTGAACCACAACAATCATTTGAAAGTTTCCTCCTTCATGATTAAACTAATATATAGTCGTTACATAAAAGGAGGCTTTTTCATGAGTTCTAAACAATTTTCTACAGTCATCAACTGCATGGATGGGAGAGTACAACTCCCTGTAAACACTTGGATGCAAGAACGATACGGTGCTCCATACGTGGATACCATCACAGAAGCAGGCCCAAATAACATTCTTGTAAATGGTACTGAAGCGCAGCTAGCTTCAATGAAAGAAAAAGTACGCATCTCCGTTGAAGCACACGGTTCTGAAGTATTAGCCATTGTTGGCCACCATGATTGTGCCGGTAACCCAGTGTCTCGTGAAATCCAAGAACAACAAATACGCGAGGGTATATCCATTGTCAAAGGTTGGGGATTCCCAATCACAGTGATTGGCTTATTTGTGAATGAGAATTGGGAAGTAGAAGAAGTGTAAAGATTAAAGTACAGAAGGTTGACTAATTGAGTCGACCTTCTTTTTAAGATCATGTTGATGCAAGAAGGAGATGATGGGGTTGTTAAAGAACATTTTCTTGCAGAAAGAAATATTATGATAACGAGAGCGTTCATTCCTCTATCAAATCTATAAAACACCCAATTCCTTTCATCGTGTGCTTGACCAAGTCTAATGAACGAGTGGTGTTAAAGTCGGTATACTCTAGCGAGTGATTGGCCCCTTCGATTACCGTGGTCTTCATATGTTCTTTCCTGTTGAGTTGGTCTAAGAAGCACTTATCATAATGTCGATCCTCTGTGCCCATAATCACATATACGGGATTCGTCAATCTCAGTAGAGACTCTTTGAATTGGTCTTTCAGCAACAAAGGAGTGAGAAGTACGTAGGAAGTTGGTCGTTGATCAATGAATCTCTCAGCATCTAGCACAAGAGGTAGTGTTCCTAGCGATTTGGCGACAAAGGTGATGGATGTGTAACGATTTGGTTGAATGAATTCGTTCATCACTTGTTCCACCTCGAGAGAAACCAACATAGGTGTGTCCTGCACCATTCCAACGATTTCTTCCTCATTGTAGTCGTAATGAACATGAATCACATCAAACCCCTTCTCCAACATAAGCATCGTGGAATAGTACATATAAGGACGGTCGTAAGAATAACTCCTCCCAGAAAGCATGATACAAATCTTAGAAGAATTATTCTTTATGTATGTAACTGAGAGTTCACCCCTACTGCTGGTGACACTATGGATAGATACGTTCATAACCTTCTCTCCTCTTCCCTTATTCTTCAATCGTCTTGCCTTAGTAGCTTTAGATTAACATGACGATAGTATTTTAATTTACTTACTAGCTAAGATTAACCTCCAATACAATAGGACTTGAAATCAAGATCACTCTGAGTAAATCTTTCACTAACACCCCCGTTACTACGATAAAGATAATTTTCTACTAGATATTATAGTTACGGTATGCTATACTAGCGTAGCGATGAGCTGAATTGCATAAGACGAGATTGACGCGCCTTTATGGCAAGGCACTAATGTGGAGTGCTGTCTCTCGCCGCAATACGCAAAGACGTCCTTTATAGGGCGTCTTTTATTTTTGGATAATATGCTGCTCTATCCGTTTCCCTGCGTTTATGTTCTAAAGGGCTAATGTTTTATTGAACACTCGCACCCTTTACAGGAAGACTTGATTTCGAGATATTTCAACTTAATTTTTTGAGTATCAACTTTCATCGACATTATACGATTGATCTCTAACTACTACAGTTTCAGGCGCAAATCGAATTAAGACATTATTAGGATCTTGATCTTTAAATCTACAATCCCAGTTATTTTCATTTGGACCTAAATATTTTGTAAATAAGCGTTTAGCTAAGCTAGAATCAAATGATTCTACAGTTGCTTTTCCTCTAAAGCCCGCGTGCAGTACTTTCCCTGTTCCAGGATCAAAATCCACAATACCTATAGCGCAACTAGGTTGTTCCTTAATCCGTAATGGAAATGTATCTCCAGGTGTTCCTATAATCCAAAGACATTTATCTTCCCATAAAAACCATACAGGCGAATCTCTAGGGCCTTCGGGTGAAGACGTCGATAGATGTGCAAACAAGGGTTTCTCTAAGAATTTATCCAAGTCAAAACTGCGTTCACCCTTTATTATCTCCATTTGTCATCCCCCTTTCTATTACAGTAAAGCCCTCGATCGTCAAAGACTTAATTCCAAGATATCGACGTTATAAGAACCCTTACACACTCATTATTAATGATAAATAATTTATAAAAGCAAGCCATGCAAAGGAGGCTATACTTAATGTAAGCACCGTAAGTGACAGATAAGGGTGATAGCCCGAATTTTGTCTTGATTTTACTAGGAAATATATTGCCCCCAATATACTTATAACAAATATCGACCCCAAGATAACATTCATTACATTAGACAGTCTGATTCCCAAATCAACCAGTACGTTAATTAAGTAAACCAGGTTAACAATTACTGATATAGCTAATAATGCTTTTTTCATAGTACCTCCTTATTTAATGTTAGTGTTTTGATTGATAAAGAAAGCCTATGTAATTCCAATTATTTCAAACAGGGTCAAGGAACTCAATCCTTTTCCATAAAAAAAGAGACTTATCTTTACTGCAGATAAGCCCACGTTTGTGGAGGTCTCAATTGCAAGATATATAGAAGTGTAATCTATCCAATTGGAAATATTATATAGCTAATATACTTGCCAATTGTACTCCAAGTGGAATTGAAGCCCACGTGATAAGGATTGATAGAAACAAATACATCCCGGATTTTTCACTTCTATAAATCAGCAACCCTAGTAGGAACCCTAATGGAATGTCAACACTAAACTAGACAGTTTAATTAAGGTGCTTCGATTTGAATTCTATTGGACTTAGGTAACCGAGGGTACTGTGGGTTCGTATCCGATTGAACCAGTTGACGTAGTCAAATAATTCAAGACTTAGGCTCTCTTCACTCTCGAAGGCAGCTTTTTTGACGAACTCTACTTTAATACATTTGAAGGTCGCTTCGGCTACCGCATTGTCGTAAGGCATCCCTTTTAAGCTTAGGGAACGCTTAATGTCAAAGGCTGCTAAGGCTTCATCAATGAGCTTATTTCTAAATTCACTACCACGATCCGTGTGAAAGACTTGAACGTTATTTAAGTCA
>NZ_AULI01000032.1 GCF_000425205.1 Pontibacillus halophilus JSM 076056 = DSM 19796
CCTCCACTGGAAAAATTCACTTAAGAAGGATAACGATAGCTTAGTAGTCATTTCAAGTTTTGCTTAGCTTGACGGCTATGGTACCTGTCCCCCTGTCCCGCGTGTTAGAATAGAGGGATAATGATGGCGAACAGGAGTGGACGTTAGTATGGATAAGAAAGATATTGCGGGTATTCGGAAGCAGTTGAAAGTGGATCAGGACTTATTGAAGATTTCTCATATTTTTAATGTGTATATTCTGAAGGAAACGACTGAAGTGTTTCACCAGCAGAGCCAATTGTTCGAAATGCTCGAGCGCGATCAGCAGGAGTTGTTTATGAACAATTTCAAGAAACTCTTATCCGGGCAATTGGATGAGAAGTTATTTGAACTGAAATTTATGCGCGAGGCTGAGAATCACAGCCAGCTCATCTTACATAAAGGGCTGTTGAGTCAGGACGTCGAGGATTGGAAAGAACAAATGCTCGCGATGACTGAGAAGATGATTCATGAGCATCCTCATGAGCATGACATTGTCGTGACATTTATTCGAGCAGAATACAACAAGCCCATGAAGAAACAGAGTGATGAATCAGATGCGAGCGAGAACGATACGGTGTATTCTCACCCATTCATTCTGTGTAGCGTGAATAAAACACAAGATCCAAAGAAAGACTGGGTATTCGACTATGTAGAGAAGGAATTTAAGTACAACATCGATGTCGATCCAGTTGTCGATTTGAAGTCTCCGTTAGGTGGGTTTATGTTCCCAACGTTTACAGACCATTTTGCTGATGTGAATCATATTCTATACTCCTCTTCCAAGGCACACGACCCAGATGTTCGATTTACGGAGGAAGTGTTGAATGCTGAAGAGCCAATGACAGCGAAAGAGGACAAGGCAGTCTTTGAAGAAGTGATTCGAGACGTTGTCGGGGACCAGCTTAATCCATCCACACTCGCTAACGTCTATCGCGAAGTGAACCAGGTGATTGAGGATCATGAAGAAGATGACGAGCCGGCTAAGCTCGATTATAAAGATGTGGAACGCGTCTTAACGATGAGCGGGGAAGCTGTTGATGGGGAGCAAGTGAAGACTGCTTTCAAACGCTACACCGATAATGAAGGGTACGAGCTTAAAGCAAGCAGCGTTGTGCCAAAATATAAATCAAAATCAATTAAGATTAACACCAAAGTGGCAAACATATCGATTAGTCCACAAGACTTAGAGTTTGTGAAACAAGTTAATTTCAACGGGAAACGCTACGTCATGGTTGAAGTGGAAGAAGATGCGGAGATTGAAGGATTTAAGATGCTTCCTGAAGCATTTGGTGGTATTAACGATAGCGAATCATAACCTATATAAAAGACAGATACCTTTTGCCTACGGCAAGATGTACCTGTCTTTTTTTATTTCTTGCGAACAAGAAAGAGATAAGCAACCCCTGCAATAAGCGCACAGCTTAGGATGACAACTCCCATAGGAAGTGCAGTTGTTCCATTTCCGATTCCTACAATAGGTGCGACTAAGGCTCCGAGTAAGAATGGAAGTAACCCAAGTAAGGCGGACGCACTACCTGCTTGTTCAGCCTGATCTTGCATAGCTAGTGAAAAGACGGTTGTATTAATAATTCCTACACTTGTAACCGAAAGAAACAGCATGACACAGAGTACCCATACAGGCGCATTGAATACGATAACGACAACAAGCAACAAGCTGCCAAGAAGCGCTTGGAGTAAGCCGTACTTAAACAGCGACGTTTCGCTAATTCGTTGGCTCAGAAATCCAGTGACTTGCGTCGCGATTACAAGCCCTAACCCATTTAGGGCGAATACAAAGCTGAATAGTTGAGGTGATAAGCCATAGATGTCTTGTAATACAAATGTGGAACCAGATATATAGGCAAACATCGCACTCATGACAAACCCTTGAACAAGTGCGTATCCAACGAAGGTACGGTCCTTCAACAGCGTCCCAAATGTGGAGACCGTTTCCGTCAGACCTCCTGTCTTTCTCCTTTCGACTGCCAGCGTTTCATTGAGAAATAAGGATACAACAAGCAACATAAAGCCACCAATAATGGTTAGAACACCGAACACCCCACGCCATGACATGACTTGTAGCAACTGTCCACCCACTACAGGGGCTAAAATTGGGGCAAGACCATTGACGAGCATAAGCATTGCGAAGAATTTCGTTAATTGACTGCCAGCGAATAAATCACGAGCAGCTGCCCTTGAAATAACCAGACCCGCCGCGCCTGCCAGACCTTGTAGCAATCGTAACGCAACGAACACTGTAATTGATGTTGTAAACATACAAAGAACAGAAGCAATTGTGTAGACTGCTAACGCGATAATGAGCGGCTTCTTCCTCCCTCTCACATCACTTATTGGCCCCATAACAAGCTGCCCTACGGCTAAGCCAATCAGACATGCTGTTAACGTTAATTGCGTTGAGGATGCACTCGCGTTCAATTCACCCGCAATCGTTGGAAGCGCCGGCAAATACATATCAATTGTCAACGGACCAAAGGCGCTAAGCGACCCTAAGATGATAATAAATGTCCATACATAACTTTTACGATAAGTCGTTTCCCCATAAGCATTAAATGATGACAACACCCATTCCTCCCTCAAACCATAATGTACCATTCCTCGGGACGGAGGGACAGGTCCCTTGTCCCCACATCACCCCTTTACGTATGCTACAATCAAAGAACAATCTATGAATGAGGTGTTCGCGATGCAAATAGAAGTATGGTCAGACTTTGCTTGTCCATTCTGTTATATCGGTAAACGTCGATTGGAAGAGGCATTAGCCGAATTTCCTGAAGGCGAACAAGTGAAGTTCCGTTTTAATAGTTTTGAACTCAATCCTTACGCACCAGTAAATCATGATAAAAATGAATATGAGCTCCTTGCTGAAAAATACGGGAAATCAGTAGATGAAATGAAGCAAATGGCTGATGGGCTACGACAGCAAGCAGCTGAAGTCGGTCTTCAATTCGACTTCGACCGTCTAGTCCCAACCAATACGTTTGATGCGCACCGTCTGTTTCAACGTGCGCAACAACAAGGGCTTGGTGATCAGGTGGCTGAAACGTTGTTCAAAGCACACTTCGAGGAAGCCAAACATATTGGTGACCGTGATACGCTAACGAAGCTAGCTATTGAGGCTGGCATGACACAAGACGATGTCGAAGCAGCGTTCAGCGAAGACCGATACGAAAAAGCTGTCCGTACAGACGAAAAAGAAGCACACGAAATCGGAGTTCAGGGTGTTCCCTTCTTCGTCTTTAACGACAAGTACGCTATGTCCGGCGCACAGCCTAAGGAAGTCTTTGTACAAGGACTGCAACAAATTCTCCAAGAAGAACAAGAAAATGCAATCAAAAGCTCCGCTAAAACCGAATTCTGCACCGGCGATGAATGCGACGGCTAGGGGGACGGAGGGACAGGTTCACCGTCCCGTCCTTATAAAAAAACCATGCACTTAGAAGGTGCATGGTTTTTTTTATAGGTTGAGGTGCGAACTATTGTGACTGCATGAAGTGGGACAAGGAACCTGTCCCCATAGCCGTCAAGCTAAGCAAAACTTGAAATGACTACTAAGCTATCGTTATCCTTCTTAAGTGAATTTTTCCAGTGGAGG
>NZ_AULI01000033.1 GCF_000425205.1 Pontibacillus halophilus JSM 076056 = DSM 19796
GGACCTCTTAGTCATGGTCAGTGCTCCTCGCTATTTGAATTGAGATAAGTTTACCTGACCTTAATTTACATGTCCAATTTAGTGTAGCCTATCCAAAAGGACTGATAAAAGAGGTCTTTAGAGTGCTAAGCATCTTAGCAATATTAGGTAGCTCATGGCTATCTCTTAGTATTTCTTCTCAAATTTGGAGTTTATGATGTGTTTAACTTCTGTTAGCTATTTAGGTAATAATTAAAAACTTTGGTATAGACCTATGTAAACAAAAACCCTCCTCCTATTTTTAGGAGGAGGGTTTTTACACCATTCTTAAGTTATTGGGCGAGATTACATCATGCCGCCCCTAAGGTGAGAGAGTGTAATATCTTACACGTTGTGTGCGAAAAGTGCGGTATATCAAGGTTTTTCAGGATTTTGTCTGTAATATCTTTAACGGGATTTTATCGTTTTTCACTGGATTGTGTTAGCAGAATGTTAGCATTCTTTAAATCAAATGCCGCTGGGTAGAAGAGGTCTAGTACTATTTGAGTTAATTATGGTGCTTATATACCCCTACTACTAAAAAAAGAACAGCAGGGTTTGACTCAAATAAGGATAAGTCTATCTACTGCTCCCTTAAAAATTATTAAATGTTAATTTAACTGGGTAACTGCTCTAGTAGGTTTTGGGCGCTATATCTTATGCCAGCACATCCTTCAAGAATTCTTCTTGCAATCTTTCTTACATCCAAGTCTCCCGAGTTCAAGCATAGGTTATAGGAAATTTGTGCGAAGATATCATAATTGGGCCAGCCTCCATACCCTGTTGCTTCCGAATAATTATATGAAATAGATTGTAGAATCTTGGCTTGATAGCCACTTTCAAATCTCAAAACAAGTCTCCAAAACGTTGACAACCTATGTTCAACTATAAACTTGCTGATTCTATCCGTCTCTGTTAGATCAATAATAAAATCATGTACCTGGGCATCATAATGATTATTCAGAATCTTGTTAATTGTGTTCTGTATGTTTTCTACCTGATCTTGATTCTTCAAAATACTTTCTACTTCATTAAGAACATGATGGGCTGTTTCATATCGCAAGTCTCTATTGCGAGAAATGCAACGCTCAACTATAGTTTTAAAAATATGATTAGGATCAGAAGTATTATGTGTAAAAACATAATCAATTATCTTGCCTACAGAATATACATCACTTTTTTGATCTAATTTCGTAAAGTCGGACATGGCAAGAGGATCAACAAACAGGTGATTATTTTTCTCTGTGTATGAAGACTTCATACTCCGCTCAATAGACAGATCCTTACTTAATCCAAAATCGGCAATCACAAAATCATTACCTATCTTTAGAATATTCCCCAAGTGCAGATCTCTGTGAATAATCGAATTTTTATGTGCAAATGCCATCCCGGTTAGGATATCAATAATAATCTTAATTTTCTCTTCAAAAGACAATTCCATTTCATCTTCCAGATACTTATAAAGATTTTTTTCGCATTGTTCCATAAGATAGGAGTGAGTTTCAAGATCAAAATCATACACATTTAATATTGCCGGACACCCCTGTAGCTTCTGCATATTTTCAAACTCATACCGCATTCGTTTTTTTAGCTTCTCGTCGTTTTGAAATATAGATATTAATTCTTTTCTTAGAACCCCTTCCCTAACGCGAACAATATTACAATATGACCCCGAATCAAGGATGTCATCTGGCTTTATAGTTAAATACCCAGTATCAGGATTATTAATTTTTACGTATTCCCTCTTTAGAACTTTGGTGACCATTTCAATCATATGGTTACTTTGTTCCTTATTCACTGTAGAATGCTTAAGGATGTTTAGAATATTCTCTAGCACCTGCAGATGTTTACCAGACGGAATATTACCGTACTGCTCCGAGAGGTACTGGTCATCTTCAAATCCAAAACCGCCATTGTAATCAAAGAAGTCAACGATATCCAAATAATCAATACATAATACGGAATTATCAAAATACCAGTCCAGAATTAAACCATAATAGTTCCAATTTGTATCTGTCGTCTTACCGTCCCATAAATGTTTGTCGAAATAGTTTAGTATTTTTTTATAACTTTGTTCGGAAAGCATATCTTCAACTGCCTTTCTTTAATTTAACCTCCATCAGTTTGGGCCAATAACTAAGTTTGTCAATTTAAGGGCTAATATATAAACCTTAAGTTTTTTGAAATGTATTTACTTTTCTTTAATCCTCTATTTCAAATTACAAAACAGCTGAAAAATCCCTATTCAGCTATTGCCACAGTTCCACACATTTATCCTTTATGAATAAATCGTTTGAATACAAAGCCGATTTAATTATTATATCCATTCACCTTGAGATACTGTTTGATTTTTATTGTAAAATGGTTATCGAAGAACTTTATAAACTCTTGAATTCCGATAAAGAATTGGTTTAATGTGTCTGTTAAGTCTAAAGAAGTGTGACAAATATATATCCTTAGAAAACCTGGTTTTTTTCGTGAAAATCAAAATCTAAAGAACCAATATGAGTTATCTGATCTCTTAAGTCTTTTAATACCCAAAACCAATCCATTTCATTTTCAATGTAGTCAAGCATTTCTTTATCCTCAAAGACTTTATTCTCTTTATCACTTTTTAGAAATTTCACATAATCAACGAAACTACTAAATTGGCTGGAACTTGGCCCGTATAAAAAATGAACTAATGTTGAGATAGTATCTAAAATCCCTCTAGCAGCAAATAAGAATGCATACACCTCTCCTTTTAATGAGTGAACTTCTTCACCAGTTTTGAAAAAGGGTTGTTGTGTTTTTTCTCTTACCTCTCTACTAGAACGATAATTATTGATAATTTGTTGTAAGATACCATTAGCTCTTATTGAACTAAGGTACATCATATGGAGTTTCTCAGATATCGAATAAAATGTATTTTTAAAGTATTCACTTGCTGGAATGATTGTTTTTAGATGGCCATTTTTAGTCTCTATGTAGTAAAATATATCTTTACAAAACTCCTTATACTTAGACTCATATATTAATTGTGTTTATAACGGAAAGTTGTTTTTTTAAATTAAAAGTCATATAACTTACTAACTGTGTAGTGCAAAATAGAAGTACAGAGATGTGCAACCTAAACGTACATAACTCTGCACTTCTTTTTTA
>NZ_AULI01000034.1 GCF_000425205.1 Pontibacillus halophilus JSM 076056 = DSM 19796
ATATAAATCATCTTTGCGAAACATTCTTTTTAGAAGATAAGCAATACGTGTTGATAAAGAAATAAAGGATATTACACTATTTAATTAACGGGTGCATTAGTGCAAAAGAGAATAAACCAAAAAGGACTTCCACGGAATTGGAAGTCCTTTTTCTATAACTATCAACATCCAGCTTTAACAGAGCCAAATCATTAAGGACTGGCTGCTCACCTTGTCTGTCAGTATAATACCTTCTCCAATTTTATCTCGTCTCTGATTGGAATCCCGTCGTTTCCTTCTAATGGGATCTCTGGCTTCAACCTCCTTGCTTCGTCTACTGCATATCTTAAGAGTTGTGCTAACTCATAGCCTCGTTTCTGGTAGAACTTAAGTGCTAACAAATTGTCATTAGTCGTTATGAGGTTTATACACTTGCACTCATTCTCTAATGCAGTTCTCTCTACTGCTTGCAATAGTGAGGTGCCTATCCCTTTGTTCTCTTCCATGCTATCTAAAGAGATAATTTCGCATTCGTCTTTGATGATTATGTATGTGATTAACCCTATAATTGCGTTGTTTGAATCGAATACGGCATACCCATTTAATTGACTGCAATCATAGATGCCAGAAGAAATAACCATTTCTGTGGTACCCCATTGCACTTCAAAGAAATGATTAACTTTAGACTTTGAAATCTCACTAGTTGCTACAATCTCCATGATTTGACCTCCGAATAAGTGATAAGTATAGACTCTGGTCTACTTTCAAGGAAACAAACCCATCGCCCTTTCTTACTAGTTACTAAGATACGATTCTCTGTTACAGTCTTAATACTGCTTACTCAACCTCTGCTCGTTGGAGTTTGGGGTATACTCTACACTAATAGTAGCGTGTGGAAGACCGATATCGTATTTTAATCGATCTATTAATTCATCAACCATGTCTTCATCGTTCGCTTCGCTTCCTCGATCAAGCCATATCATCAAGGACGGTGTTGCACCTACTTCTTGTATTTTAGGCAAGTCAACCTCGCCTATATATGCGCCCTCAATAGACGTCCCAGCATAACTCACTGTGATTATCTCTATTTCGCTGAATCTTTCTTTGATATCATCAGCAATTTTATTGTGTAATTCATGCTCATAGTAACTTACAGCATAGTCATCCACCATTTTACCCAAGCTGTTCTCATAGATAAGAAAGCTAACGCCATTATCACGATTGCTTACCTTAGCAGCATACTCAAATTCGAAATTACCCATGTTATCGAACAGCGTATCGTAGATTTCCATTTGACCAGAATAATGAGATTTTAGATATGCGGTTGCTTTTCGTGTTATCTCCTCTTCTTTCTCTTGACTAGGAGTCATCTCTACAATAAATAGAATGACGAAAAATCCGACCAAAGCGACTAAAACTCCAAGTATGCCTAAAGTCCATTTCACAAAGCTATTCATAAAGACCTCCTATCTATTGCGTTACCCATAAATCAATCCCGAAGCAGATAACCGTAAGAAAACGGATGAGTAAGCTAGGACTTCCTTGCTCATAAAGGGTTTGTAAGAATAAGAAGGTTAGTTGTGGAATGTCAACACTAAACTAGACAGTTTAATTAAGGTGCTTCGATTTGAATTCTATTGGACTTAGGTAACCGAGGGTACTGTGGGTTCGTAT
>NZ_AULI01000035.1 GCF_000425205.1 Pontibacillus halophilus JSM 076056 = DSM 19796
GATACGAACCCACAGTACCCTCGGTTACCTAAGTCCAATAGAATTCAAATCGAAGCACCTTAATTAAACTGTCTAGTTTAGTGTTGACATTCCATAATGTATCATAAGGAGATACATAATGAATCAGCTTACTCTATTAAACCAGATTGAAATTGTTATCACATACGCTGAGAAGAATAAAGAATATCAAACCCAGTAGGAAGACATGGGTTTGATGGTTCTGGAAAAGCTCATAGAGAGCTTCTTGATCTGATTGATCACTCACTTGATTATGAAACATTTAAAAGGAAATTAAGAAATTGGGCACATTATAGGTTGAAAGGCGGAATTGATTCATTACCTGAAAGGCTTAGATAATTAGAAATGGGGGATTAAGATGGAAAACCCAGGAGCTGTTTCTCTTTGGTTTGGAAATTGTAGTAATGAGGATTTGCTAAGCAAGTATGTAGAAATAAACTATGATAATGAGGGAGACAGAATTCCTTCAAGCTTTATGAATGATTTTAAAATAGACTTCCTTGAGTATAACCAAGATTTATTAGAATGTACTTACAATGAATATCCTACGTCTTCTTTGTCTGAATTACTAAAGAATGCTTCATATTCTGACGCACTTATAAGTGAACTTAAAGACTTTTATGGTGAAAGTTTAGAAGAAAAGTACAATATTGCTATTCGGTTATATGATTTTGAATATGAGGAACTTGTTGAGGAAGCAAAACTTGATGGTAGGAACCTTAAATATATGGGGTCTGTTATTTATGAAGATTAGTAACTGAATATGATAATTAACATAAATTAATGAGCAAAACACCTTATCAGAACGCCAACTTTCTCAACTTACAGAATTGAGCTGGTTAGAGCAGCATTATAACCTTATCCTCTTAGGTCCTCCAGGCTTAGGGTAAACTTTTTTAGCTATTGGCATAGGTACTGAGGCTATCTACAGAGAGTTTAATGTGTGCTTCGTGACGATGGGTGAGCTTGTTCAACTTCTAAAAACAGAAGAAATACTTAATAAATCAAAAGTACAATTGAAGCGCATTAAGGCAGCAGATTTAGTTATTATTGAGATCTGATATACATGGCGATGGACCAGAGAGAAGCCAACCTTTTCTTCCATTTAGTTAACTATTTATACAAACGAAGTTCGATTATTTTAACCTCTAATAAAAGTCCAGACCCATGGGGAGAGCTTATGGGATACCAGAGTATCACCACAGCAATTTTGGACCGCCTACTTCATCGTGTAGAAGTAATCCATGTGGATGGAGACAGTTATCGAATGAAGCATCGAAGAAAAGTA
>NZ_AULI01000036.1 GCF_000425205.1 Pontibacillus halophilus JSM 076056 = DSM 19796
TGGATAGGCTACACTAAATTGGACATGTAAATTAAGGTCAGGTAAACTTATCTCAATTCAAATAGCGAGGAGCACTGACCATGACTAAGAGGTCCAGACGTACGTTCACAGAGGAGTTTAAGAAGCAGATGGTCCAGCTTTATCAGAACGGTAAACCTAGGAAACAGATTATTGAAGAGTACGAGCTGAATCCTTCTACCTTTGATAATTGGGTGAGCCGATTTGAGAAGTCCGGGTCCTTTAAAGAGAAGGACAATCGCACTCCTGAAGAAAATGAGTTGATTCGTCTTCGGAAGGAAAATCAACGGCTAGCGATGGAAAATGATATTTTAAAGCAAGCCGCGCTGATCATGGGACGAAAGTAGATGTGATACGCCAGAACACTCACAAATACTCGGTATCAGCAATGTGTGACGTCCTACAAATACCAAGAAGTACGTATTATTACGAGGCTAAAGTCCGGCAGCGAAAACAAGAGGAAGAGGCACTTACAAAGCAGGTAACAGACATCTTTCATCGTAGTCGGCAAAACTATGGAACTCGCAAGATTAAAGTTGAACTAAAGAAGCAAGGGAAAGTCGTCTCGCGACGCCGTATTGGTCGCATTATGAAACAGATAGGCCTAGTATCACGCTACACCGTCGCTCAGTATCGTCCTCCTCAATCATCGTGTAACGAAGCTAAAACAGCCAATCTACTGAAACGTGAGTTTCGTCAGGAAGAAGCGATGCAGGTTCTTGTAAGCGATTTAACCTATGTTCGTGTAAGAGGGAAATGGCATTACATTTGTATTTTTATTGATCTGTTTAACCGTGAAATTGTCGGTCATAGCTCAGGTCCTTTTAAAGATGCGCATTTAGTATACAAAGCTCTCTCCTCCATCCAAAGTGACTTAAATAACGTTCAAGTCTTTCACACGGATCGTGGTAGTGAATTTAGAAATAAGCTCATTGATGAAGCCTTAGCAGCCTTTGACATTAAGCGTTCCCTAAGCTTAAAAGGGATGCCTTACGACAATGCGGTAGCCGAAGCGACCTTCAAATGTATTAAAGTAGAGTTCGTCAAAAAAGCTGCCTTCGAGAGTGAAGAGAGCCTAAGTCTTGAATTATTTGACTACGTCAACTGGTTCAATCGGATACGAACCCACAGTACCCTCGGTTACCTAAGTCCAATAGAATTCAAATCGAAGCACCTTAATTAAACTGTCTAGTTTAGTGTTGACATTCCA
>NZ_AULI01000037.1 GCF_000425205.1 Pontibacillus halophilus JSM 076056 = DSM 19796
ATACGAACCCACAGTACCCTCGGTTACCTAAGTCCAATAGAATTCAAATCGAAGCACCTTAATTAAACTGTCTAGTTTAGTGTTGACATTCCACAGGAGTAGGAATGAACGTCCAGTTCAAGGGTATAGCAGTTCCTGGCTTAAAAGGTAAAGGTAAGGAGGATTCACTTCAATTGAAAAGCTTCGGAGAATCTCCAAACAAATTTAGAAACTTCGAAGCCCATTTTACTATTCTTAATGAACATGTAGTTGAAAAAGACTGGTTATATAATCTTAAAGACTATGAAGGGGATTCACTAGAAAGCGCTCCAAAAGAATGGATAAGTTATGTTGAAAGTGGTCCCGATTATTTGGATCGCATTAGTTACGATAGTCAAACTTCAGGTGCATCATTACATAAAATCCTCGCCAGTGAGAAAGAGTATTTGCGTTTGACGAGAACTACCCAAGGAAAATTCAGGGAGAAACTATTAAAAGAATTTCCTAGTTGTAAGGTATGCGGATTGAAAATCAAAGAATTATTAGTGGCAAGTCATATAAAGCCTTGGAAAGATTGTGATGACGAAGAAAGGGTAGACGCATCAAATGGTTTCTTACTATGTCCTTCTCATAATGCATTATTTGATAGTGGTTTGATTACAGTAGAAGATACTGGGGATATATTAATTTCCGAATTGTTAGATAAGAAGGAATATCCTCTGCTAAACGTAAGAGAAGGTTTAGGAGTAGATGTTAAACACAAGCACTCAAAGTATTTGAAATGGCATCGTGATACAGTTTTTAGAGATAAAGCTTAAAGACTGTTACCAATTGGAGTTACTTTATTCTGAAAGGTTAATAATAAAAGATGAAGTACAAACTTGATTTTTAATGGTTCATGGAGTTTTGCTTTTAATTTTATTGAATGCTGTTCTTAAATATAAGGTAAACACTATTACATTTTTCTGCAATTGTGTAGTGCAAAATAGAAGTACAGAGATGTGCAACCTAAACGTACATAACTCTGCACTTCTTTTTTAAATAAAAAAAGCCTTGCCAGCCATCC
>NZ_AULI01000038.1 GCF_000425205.1 Pontibacillus halophilus JSM 076056 = DSM 19796
AATATTCACTAATTTTAGAAAAAGAGATTTGTTTTTTGCTTTTTTGGGAACTAATTCTTATGGGTAAAAAGCACCTAAAAGTATATATTTAGTCATTTTTGACAATTTAAAATCTAGATTTTTGATAAATTTATTACATAAACTTCTTATATTTAATAACATTAATAAATTCACTTATACATACAGGAAAATTCAGAGAGAATAATTGTAGGAGGCATAAATAAATGAGTAATAATACAGAAGTTAGAGATTTTTATTTGTTTGGAGTTGGATATACGGTTATTGATAATGAAATGTTGGAAGTTAGATCGTTAGGCACTGAAACTCATCAAGTTACTAATGCAGATGAAATACCACCTTCTTTATCCAAAATCATTAAACGTGATGGTCAAGAATGGAATTTAGATGAACTTAATGACCCTGAAATTATTGATTGTCTTGATAAGGGTATTGTTTATAGAGAGTGGATTTTAGAAAAAGAGGAATTTGATAAATATCTAGAGTGTGATTCATTATTAAAAGTGAATATAAAAGAGTTAAAAACTAAAAAAATTCGTCAGTTTAGTTAAACGGAAATATACTATAACACTTAGAGAATTGTCCCTCATTGCAAGGCATTACATTAGGCCCTGTATAATCTATCTGAGTTATTTGTAATGCATTAGGTTCGACTTTATTTAATGCACTTAAAGCTATTCTCTTTTCTCTCTTTCTTTTTATCACTAAAATGAAAGAGGGGTGACGAATATGAATAATAACCAAGAAGGTAACAGACCTGGACTCGACACTTATATAGATAGTAAGGGGCGAGAGATTGGACGCTGCTCTTATTGTGTAAGAAGAGGGCGAGCAAGGAACTTGAGGAAGCTTCCTTTGCATTTAGATGATAAGCAAATTAACCAATATTGTCCTCGTTGTTATCCAGAAGTATTGGAGAATGTAAAACAATTCCCCTGGAATAGAAAACAATATTGAAAATCTGTATTAATATCTCACATTTATTGTTAATGAAACCATAATATCGTATAATAT
>NZ_KE384328.1:0-65153 GCF_000425205.1 Pontibacillus halophilus JSM 076056 = DSM 19796
CCTGTTTGTCCGTCGGCGATGACAACCTGGTATTTCCCTGCCTTTGTGTCGCCCTTATATTCATCGATCGCAATCACAGACGGGAGTGATTCCACCTTCTTGAGCTTTGGAGCTGCCAATTCATCGAATCGACGCATGACGGTCGTGGCTGAAGTACGGAATAAAGCTGCGGTGTCCTTGAAGTTCTTGCCTTGGATGACACGAAGGCCTAGAGCTTGATTCCATTCCTTCGAGTGACGCTGATATCGCTCAACGAGCGTATTGTCCTCGAAGAAACGCTTCCCACAAGGGCAGGCGTAACGGCGCTTTCGATAGAAGAGATACGTCGTTCTCTCGAAGAGTTTGAGGTGTTGGATTTTTTGAGTCCTATAATCATGAATCCGTTGCGTCCACTTACCGCAGGCCCGACACCGGTGGTTCTTCCTGGGAATCTCCACATGAAGATAAAAATCTCCACCAATTTCTTCACTTTTCTTGATAATTACACTTTGTAGTCCTGGTACTGGGATGTTAGAATACATGTACACGCAACTCCTTTACTGATTTGTTTCCGTCAATTCAAGTTTAGTAAAGATTGGAGCTTGCGTGTTTTTTTATGCCAAATTTTCTATTTACCCCAACAAATATTTTAGAGCCAAAAGAAAAAGATGGGAAACCCCATCTTTTTCTAGTCATTGTCTTGTTTTTTATTGTTGTTCTCATCACCTTGGCCAGATCTTGAATTTCCTTCATTCCCTGAGCTATTGTTACCGGAATTATTGTTGTTAGATCCGTTTCCTGAATTAGATCCATTATTGCCATCGTTACCGTTCTCATTCCCGTTGTTGTCTTCATTCGGTTCTTCAGGCGGCTCTTCGTCTTCAGGTGGTTCTTCGTCTTCAGGTGGCTCTTCTTCCTCAGGAGGATCCTCGGGTGGTTCTTCAGTGTTGTCGTTGATCGGATTGTCTCCTTCGTTATCCTCTTTATTCTTAGGCTCTTCAGGCGTTGGCTTCGTGACGTTGCCAAGGCTTGCTTGGTTAGAAGCAGAGGATTCATTACCGTAGTAGTCAACAGCGCGAACCATATAAACTCCTGAACCTGCAGATACATTCAACGAATTACCTGTTGTACTGCCGGCTAGGGAGAAGTTGCCGCCAGTGAATTCTGAACGGTAGATTCGATACCCAACAACATCGGCACTTCCTGAACTTCCCCAGCTGATTGCATTTCCGTTCACACTAACGCCCGTAGGTGGAGCGGGTGCTCCGTTATCAGCAGGTACGTCACTTGTTGAAGGAATGAGCACGTTACTCCATTTCTCGTTATTCGGAATTAAATATTGGAGGTCGCTATTAGAATAATTGTTTTCTTTCAAGAAATCAGGATTCAAATAGATTCCGCCATTTGTAAACTCAGTAGGAGTACGTTCACCTGCAATGTAGGATTTTCCATTGATGGTGACAGAATTCGTTTGAAGTAGACTATTATCTTGTTTCGTTGGAACATGATTTACATTATAGATATCACTCTTAACAAGACCGAAATCCCCACAAAGTTGTGAAGGAAGATCTCCTGATACCGCACAATAAGAACGTGAGACAATTCCACTTGGTTGAGTAAAGGAAGCAGATGGCTCAACGAGTTCTTGATTAACATCTCCAGCTGCATTCACAAGACGTGACCAGAATTCTACGTTTCTAGCGCTGTATCCGTTTGTCAACGATGCTTCTGTGTCATAGCCCATCCAAGATCCAATCGTCACGTTTGGGTTCGTTGCAACGAACCATGTGTCTCGGTAATTCTGAGAAGTACCTGTTTTACCTGCCCAATCAACGCCCTGATTTTCTAGATAAGTGGAAGCTCCACGGGCTGTCCCGTAATCAAGAACATCGCGCATCATATCAATGGTTAAGTAAGAAGTCTGCGGGCTAAAGACGTCGTTCGTCTTCTCCTTATGCTCGTAAACTACTTCTCCTTCTTTCGTTTCAATCTTCTCAATCATATAACTTTCGACATATTTCCCCATGTTTCCAAAAGTGGCATAGGAATTTACGTTCTGTTCAACAGAAACTTCCTTCGATCCAAGTGCAAGTGAAGGGAGTTGATCGGTTTCGAGCTCGATTCCCATCTTCTCGTAGTATGAACCTGGATTCTGGTTCATAATGTCCATATAGGTTTTGACCGCTGGTACGTTATAAGAGTACGCAAGCGCATTACGAGCGGATGTGAAACCGTGAAATCTTCCGCCGTAGTTGCTTAAACCGCCGTCGCCGTACTCGGGGACAGGGATATCGGCAATTACAGAACCAGGTTGCACAGCTCCGAGTTCAATACCCGGTGCATAAACGAGTGTTGGTTTTGCTGTAGAGCCTGCCGAACGGAAAGCTTGTGTTGCATGGTTTAGTTGCTGTCGGTTGAAATCTCTTCCGCCAGTGAAACTAATGATTTTACCTGTGCGATTCTCAATCATCATACTTCCTGCTTCAACTGGTTGTGGCTCATCATAGGCTTCACCAGTTGTTGGGTTAATGGTGTTAGCAGGTCCGTAATTGTTGTAATTAGCTACGACTTCTTGATGCTTTTCATAGATTTCTTTATTAATAGTAGAGTGGATGATGTACCCATCATTCCGTAAACTATGTTCAGCCAAGTCCCTGTATTGAGCATATAAATCATCATTCTCATTTAAGTCTTTCTCGGAATAACCGTCTTCATTAGCAAGTTGACTCGCTATAATGTCTTTTGACCGCTCTTGTAATTCTTGAGTAAGGAACGGATATTTCTCAATAGACGAAGGCTGAGCGTTTGTAAAGTCAGCTACAAGGTCATAACTTAACGCGTCTTTATATTCTTGCTTTGAAATTGTTTCTGCTTCTAGCATTCGTTCAAGGACAAGTTCCATTTTGGAAAGCCCTGGCTCAAGCTGCTCCTCTGACTTCAGTTCTCCTGAATTAGTAAAGGGGGTGTAAACAGATGGAGCTTGTGGAAGCCCTGCTATAAATGCAGATTGAGGGAGGTTTAACTCTTTGGCGGTTACACCGAAGATTCCCTGTGCTGCCGTTTCCACGCCGGCTATATTACGTCCAGACGCATTACGCCCAAATGGAACGACGTTTAAGTAGGCCTCAAGAATCTCGTCCTTCTGGAAGAAGTTCTCAAGACGAAGAGCAAGAAGAATTTCCTTCGCCTTACGTTCAAATGATACTTCATTGGTCAGTATCTGATTCTTAATAAGCTGTTGGGTAAGAGTACTTCCGCCAGACTGACTAGAAGAGTTGCTTACCTCTTGAAAGATTGCGCGCAGTATTGCTTTTGGTACAACGCCATTATGTGTATCGAAATACTCGTCTTCTGTTGAAATCACTGCGTCTTTCGCATAAGTAGAAATGTCGTCTAACGTGACGCCTTCCCGATATAAATCAGAACGAACTTTCCCAAGAAATTGTTCGCCCGCGAAATATAATTCCGATGTTTCTTCATAATTGTAGATGTCCTGCTCCATACTAGCATGTGAACGGATTGGTTCATCCTTAACTAACGAAGCAAAATAACCGGCACCAAGTCCGACTGCGAAAAAGGCGCCTACGACACCAATTATGAGGAAGAATAGAATAAAGTTCCAAACTACATCATACGTGATCCGAGAAACCTTTTGTATTTTCCCGGATTTCCACCACCTTACAAATGGTGAGGAATCGGATTCATTTGTTCGGTTATTTTTCATCAATCGCCCTCCTAATTATAACAACCAACATTATACCATATCCCACCATGGTTAGACATGGTTCTCGATGCGGTCTCCTATTGCTTTTTGAAGCGTTGTATGCTAATAATGAGTGCAGAGTATATATACGGAATCGCTATGATGGGTTGCAGTAAATCCTAGAATTCTGCTTTCAGAGAGCTGACGGTTGGTGAGAGTCAGTACAGACCTAGAGATTGAATTACGTCCTTGAGCTTCTTCTGTGAAAGCAGAAGACGGTGTAACGCCGTTATCTTAACTGAGTTGGCAACTATGTTGCAACAAGGGTGGTACCGCGAGAAGACCTCGTCCCTTTACTGGGATGGGGTCTTTTTTGTGTATCTTATGACTGATAGCTCTTGTGCCGTTCGTACACATTCGATTGACGATTCCTATTTGAATAAGGAGTGTTATCATGCATATTATTGAAGATTTAAAAGCGCGTGGCTTGCTAAACCAGGCTACAGACGAAGAAGGTTTAAAGAAGCATTTATCTGAAGATCAGGTGACATTATACTGTGGATTTGACCCAACAGGGGATAGTCTACACATTGGACACTTGTTGCCAGCTCTAATGCTTAAGAGATTCCAACTAGCGGGTCACCGTCCTATTGCGTTGGTTGGGGGCGGAACTGGTATGATTGGAGACCCAAGTGGTCGTTCTACTGAGCGTCAGTTAAATGACGAAGGAACGGTACGCTATTACAGTGAACGTCTTAAAGGGCAGCTTGCAAAGATTCTAAACTTTGACCAAGGCGATAACGCTGCGATGGCTCGTAATAACCTAGACTGGTTAGGAGAAATTTCAACAATTGAATTTCTACGTGACTACGGGAAACATTTCGGCATTAATTACATGCTTGCGAAAGATTCTGTGGAGTCCCGAATTGAAAACGGAATCTCCTTTACCGAATTCACATACATGATTCTTCAATCCGTTGACTTTAAGAAGTTGTACGAAAATGACAACTGTACACTTCAAATCGGTGGGAGCGATCAGTGGGGGAACATCACTGCAGGTCTTGAGCTTATTCGCCGTACATCAGCAGAAGGTGAACAGGCGAAAGCATACGGCCTAACTGTACCATTAATTACGAAATCAGATGGTACGAAATTTGGTAAAACGGCAGGAGGAGCAGTATGGTTAGACCCTGAGAAAACAACTCCATACGAGTTCTACCAGTTCTGGATTAATACAGATGACCGTGACGTTGTGAACTTCTTGCATTACTTCACGTTCCTTGACCTAAATGAAATTGAGGAACTTCAAAAAGAAGTTCAGACTCAGCCTGAGAAGCGCGTTGCTCAGCGTCGACTGGCTGAAGAAATGACTAAGCTTGTCCATGATGAGGCTGCTTTAGAGCAAGCACAGAAAATTACCGAGGCTCTGTTCAAAGGAGAGCTTAAAGAACTAACGGGTGCTGAAATTGAACAAGGTTTCAAAGATGTTCCGACACATGTGCTAGAGGACGCTGAAAAGGGTCTTATTGATTTGCTTGTGGAAGCGGGAATATCATCTTCCAAACGTCAAGCGCGGGAAGACATTCAAAATGGAGCCATTTATATTAATGGAGAACGTGAACAGGAATTGACGTATTCCGTATCAGCAGAAGATCGGATTGACGACAAATTCATCATTATTCGTAGAGGGAAAAAGAAATACACGCTTATTCGCTACGAAGGATAAAGAGGAAACACGCTGCGGGAATCCGGGGCGTGTTTTTTGTTATAAGCATAGAGTGAGGACTATAGGGCAAAAAAAGAACCCAACCTCTTGGAGGTTGGGTTCTTTGAAGCTATTAACGAGAGTAGTACTCAACGATAAGCGCTTCGTTGATTTCAGAAGGCATTTCAGAACGCTCAGGAAGGCGAACATACGTGCTTTCTAGTTTATCTGCATCAAAGTTAAGGTATTCTGGTACGAATGTGTTCGCTTCAATCGCATCCTTGATGATGTCAAGGTTTTGAGATTTCTCGCGAAGACCAATTACTTGGTTTGGTTTCACGTTGTAAGATGGGATGTCTACGCGACCGCCATCTACAGTAACGTGACCGTGGTTAACAAGCTGACGAGCTTGCGCACGAGTACGTGCGAAACCAGAACGGTAAACAAGGTTGTCAAGACGAGATTCTAGTAGAGTTAAGAAGTTCTCACCATGAACACCTTTCATGTTACCTGCAATTTCAAATGTGTTACGGAATTGACGTTCGTTAATTCCAAACATGAAACGAAGCTTTTGCTTCTCTTGAAGTTGCATACCGAACTCAGAAAGCTTCTTACGTTGGTTAGGACCGTGTTGTCCTGGCGCGTAAGGGCGCTTTTCTAGTTCTTTTCCTGTACCTGTAAGCGAAATACCTAAACGACGAGATTTTTTCCAAGTTGAACCTGTAAAACGAGCCACTTGTCATCTCTCCTTATATATAAATTTCGCATAAAATAAAAACAGAGTGATCCGTGTTCGCACTGCACATTTTGTTTTCATGCATCTTCGCCCCAGCAGCAGAGGGTTACGGGATACACCTCATTAAGAGGAACAAAATGCAACAATGGGGGAAGCACCTAAGCTGCCTTTTATTTTACACAAAGAATAGTATAACCCCTGCCAGTTTCAAAGTCAACATTTCAACTTTAATTCCTATTGAGAGAACGTCTTTCTTCCTATGATACAATACGTACAGAATTTTGTTAGGAGGTCAATCTATGTCGGGCAATCGTAAGGCGTATGGTCAACCATTGAGACTGATCCTTCTTCTAGTTTGCGTGACTCTGGTGATTGGGGCGTTCTACATTCAGTACAATTGGATGAACAATAGCACGGAGACTAAGAAGCGAGAGCAAGCTCCTTTATTAGAGCATTGGTTGGAAGAAGGAGAATTAAAAGTTTTAATGACTCAATTGAAGGATAATGAAGTGTATCTTGTAGAATATACTATTAATCCATCGACTTACCAATTTATGGCGGACAATCATCGGAAGTTGGAGTTCGCTGTACAGGAAATTGAAGTACATGACGGCGAGGTATACATAAAGCGGAATGATCAATGGCTGATGCTAAGTAAAGATTTACGTACTATAGAAGAAACTCAGCGCGAAATGGCTAAAAAAGACCAGAGAGTTGCAGGGTTTAGTGTAGAAGTAATAGGGAAAAAGGAGTATCATACTCGATTTATGATGAACGATAAACTGGTATGGGAGGACGTGTTTGAGCAGCGACCTGCTCAAATTGTTCCGGTTATTCAAAAGCCAGGTACATATATGGTCCTGTATGAGAACTTTAAATTTGAAATCCTACAAACATAAAAATGGATTTTATATAGGAAAATATGACTATTAGAGATATAATGGAATTAGATTAACAGTAGTACAGAATGAAAATAGGATGGAACAGGTGATGAACGCATGATTTCTAATCGTTTCAAAAGTTCATTTCTGGAGCAGGAATTGAAAGAGCGGTTATTCGATTTAATGACCTTTCAGAAACACCATTCTTTCGAAAGTTTCTTGGTGGAAATGTGCAAAGAACTTCGAGACTTTATACAAGCAGATTATGTAGGCGTTTATCGTAGCAATGGCGAGGGAAGTGGTGCGTATTTCGCAGCTTCTGAAGACCCTTCCGCTTCATTGCTATTAGAAGAACACTACTTTGAAGCATTGAATCTTGCTTGTAACGTAGGTGGGCAACTTATTTATAATGGGAGCACCATGCATAAACAGGAGACGTACGCCTATGACTATGTTATTCCTTTGGAAGTAGACGGAAATCCTATTGCTTATTTAAACATCGCGTTTCATCACTATGAGTCGGCGAATCTACAGCCAGATGTGGTTCAGAGTTTAGTTTCACAAGTCGCTAGATTTATGACTAAGATGGAAAGCTTCTTCCTAACGCAAGAAGAAGAGGAAAAGTATGAGTTGTTGTATAAAGTAACGACCAAATTCCATTCTTCCATGAATGTGAACGATGTGTTGCGTGACATCATCGACACGCTCAAGAAAACAAATCCAAAGTTTCATTACTATTTGTTGCTTTCTCATGACTATTCTCATCAACCAGGCTTACCCGTTAAAGACTTAATCTATGAATATGATGGGACGAGCCGTGCAAGCGCTCAAGCCTATTTAATGGGAGAGATCCAGTTTGAAGATTTAGTGGAAGAACGGAAGTCCTGCCTTTATGCTCCGTTGAAAGGGAAGCAAGGGGTGTATGGAGTGCTCCAAATCGTAGCTCCATCCCTTCTGATATTTCCGAAGAAAGATGTAGAATTCATTCGAGTTCTTGCAAATACGGCTGGGATTGCCCTTGAGAATGCTCGTCTTTATCAACAATCTCGTAAATATATTAATGATTTGCAGTTTATTAATGAAACTTCCCATAAATTGAATGCGAACCTCCGTCTCTCAGACACCGTTTCCTTTATGAGGAAACAGTTCATTGACTTCTTTGAGGCTGAAGAGGTAGGATTTATCATTTGCAAAGAAGCTGCAGCGGAAGAGTATGACGTCCTAAAGGGGAGTACGTCCTTCTTTCTACATGAGGGAAGTGACGCATTTATAAGAAGAGTACGCCAAATGTTAAGGGAACAGCAAGACTACTTGTTTGTTGCGGATGCTTCCGCAGATGAGATTGGGCTACAGCATCCTTTCCAATCTTTAATTGCCATCCCAATGGAGCAACAGGGCGTGATCCATGGCATGATTGTAGTTGCGCATCGAGACCCATACTTTTTCTCCTTCGATACGTTTAAGCTTATTCACTCTCTCATTCACCATTCGACGTTAGCGTTCTCTAATTCAATTCTTCGTGAAGAGTTAGAGCGCTTCGTTCAAACGGATTATTTAACGAAGCTCTATTCGAGAAAATACATGGACGAGTATGTCCAAGAGCGAATGGAATGTGGAGATGAAGGGGCGTTCTTGATTATTGATATCGATAATTTCAAGCATATTAATGACACATACGGTCATCCGACCGGTGATGAAGTCATTATTCAAGTCAGTAATCTTATGAAAGAAAAAGTAGGGGATAAAGGGATTACCGCCCGCTGGGGTGGAGAGGAATTAGCCATTTATCTTCCTCACTATTCACTAGAAGAAGCGCTTCTGCTAGGGGAAGAATTGGTGTATGCAGTGCCTGACAGCACAGATCCTACTGTGACAATCTCTTGTGGAATCGCTCACTGGTCAAATACAGAAGAAGCAACGATTAAAGACTTTTTCATGAGAGCAGACCAGGCGCTATATCGAGCTAAACAACAAGGTAAGAATTGCATCGTAAAAGAAAAATAAGCCCGGAAGCCCGGGCTTATTTTTTATACATATTGAATTAAAATGTCACAAAATTGTTTTAGATATTTTTCATCTACTTCACTGAAGCGTCCTTTAACTGGTGCGTCAATGTCTAGTACACCAAAGATTTCTCCATCTTTGTAAAGTGGTACAACAATTTCAGATTGGCTTGCTGCATCGCATGCGATGTGGCCAGGGAATTGGTGAACGTCTTCTACACGCTGGACAGTTCCGTCAGCGATGGCGGTTCCACATACTCCTTTACCGTAAGGAATACGCACGCAAGCTGGCTTCCCTTGGAATGGCCCAAGAATAAGTTGTTCTTCTTTATAAAGATAGAACCCAACCCAATTTACTTCTTTTAGGAATTCATTTAATAGGGATGATGCGTTAGCTAAATTTGCTGTTGAATCGTTCTCGTCTTCAATTAGTGCCTGCAACTGCTTAAGAAGAAGTTCATAATCTTTCTCGCTATTGCCGCTGTAGTTTTCGACTTCAAACATCAGGAATGCCTCCAATATTACAAGTTTAGTAGAAATGCGTTGTTCCGTTCCTTATAAGGGTCGCAATTTGACGAAGGATTCGTAAAGGAATCCGTATAATAGGGTCGAATCTACCCTTATAAGGAGGTTGGTTTGATTGAAGAAAGAAACATCAAAAGAAAAAGTGAAGCGTGCAGCGTCCCTTCTGTTCTTTACAAAAGGTTATGCAGGTACTTCCATTCGTGACATTGCCTCTAAAGCCAACGTGAATGTTTCCTTGATTAGTTATCATTTCAAAAACAAACAAGGATTGCTTGAATATCTTATGATCCAATACTTTGAACCTTACTTAGAAATGCTTGTGACCATTATGGATTCTGAACAGGAAAATGATCCAAAGAAACGGTTTAAGCATTTGATTGAAGCCATTATACAGTATAAACAAGAGCATCATCAATTTACTTGTTTCGTTCACCGAGAACTAACCCTTGATAATATGTTTGTACGCGAGATGATGGTGACGTATTTAGCCAAGGAGAAATTCTACTTGTCGAAAGCGTTTAAAGAAGCGATTCATCCGACCACATTGAAAGCCTCTGAGAAGAATTATCTCTTTCTCCAACTAAAAGGCATGCTGACCATACCCTATTTAATGCCGCACGATATGATGGAGGAAGTGTCTTGGAACCAATCGCATGAGTACTTTGTTCGTAATTACGTAGCAACTATTCTCAGTTGGATGGAACACGTTTACTTGAAGGGGACCAGAACCCCTAAGGAAGGCGTTATTTAAGGAATGTATGGATGTCATCATAGTGCGCGCCTACGTCTTTAGCAACGTGAGCGTCAGAACCGTACACGAACGGGATGCCTCTTTGATAGGCTTTCTGTAATAAGGACTGGTTTGGATACGTCTCATGACATTTCAGTTTCCGAAGTCCAGCTGTGTTTAAATCAAGCGTATATCCTTTGTTTTCTACCGCATCTAGAACGGTCTCGAATAGCGCTTCTGCTTCTTTAGGAGCGGGGAAAGCCTCCTGAAACTTTCGAGCAAGCGTCATGTGCCCGATTCGTGTTGGCTTGTGAGGGCCTAATTCAGCTTGAATGGAAGCGATAAGGTCGTTTGTATAACTCTCATACAATGCGTGTATGCTTCCTTTTAGGTGTATGAGCTGTTGAAAGCTTTCCTCACTATAATCCAAGCAAATGTAAGAATCATCAGCTTTCAAGAAGTGAAGAGACAAGATGCTATCATCAAGGTTGCTTCCGTAGCGATCTAGGAAATCCTTCGTTTCTTGTTCGTAGCCTCGAATAAAGTCTACTTCTAATCCTGTGTAGATGGCTAAGTCCGATGCATAGGATTTTTTTAATGTGTTCAATTCATGGAAATAGGACTCTAGCTTGTCTAGGTCCATGCTACTGTCCTTCTGAGGTACAGGGTCTTTAAATCCTTCAGGTAATGGAGCGTGTTCAGTAAAGGTAATGCAGTCAAACCCCTTCTTAATCGCTTCTTCCACGTACGCTTCAAGAGGGTCTTGACTGCCGTGAGGACAGTAAGGTGTATGAATGTGAGCGTCACGTTTCAACAAGGTTCACCTCTCAATAGAAAAAAATGTAATTTGCTTAATAATTTTGAAAAAATTTAGCCAAAATGTTTGTATACATGGTATCATAAAATCGATATACCTACATAAAAATGTTACCTTTATATAGATGTGCGCGTGATAGTTAGGAGGCTACATATGGAATACATCATAGGGGTCATCGTCATCGTGATTGTTGGCATGATTGTTGGATTTATAATGAGGAAACGAATTTATGACGAAGTAGACAGACTAGAAAATTGGAAACTATCCATCATGAATCGAGAGGTAGCAGAAGAACTAGCTAAAGTGAAAAGCTTAAACCTCTCTGGTCAGACACAAGAACGATTTGAAGCTTGGCGAGATGAGTGGGACCGTATCCTTTCCAAGCAACTCCCTGAACTTGAGGAGATTCTCTATGATGCGGAGGAGAAAGCTGATAAATACCGTTTTCAATCGGCCAAGAAAGTACTGGGTCAACTAGAGCAACATCTTCTAGAGATTGATCAATCCATCGACAATATGTTTCAAGAGCTTGAAACTCTATTAAGCTCTGAACGAGACGGTCGTGAAGAAATGGAAGAGATTCTTCCTCAAATCAAGAAGCTTCGTAAGCAGCTGCTTCAGCATCGCCATCATTACGGCAAGTCTGAAGCGCACTTCGAACAGCAATTGAATGAGATTGCTGAAGAAACAAATGCATTTCACGAACATATTGAAAACGGAAACTATTTAGAAGCTCACGAGCTTGTTCAGCAATTAAAAGAACAACTTGACGCAATCTCCGTACAAATTGAAGAGTTTCCGAAGCTATTTCGTGCAGTGAAGCAGGAGTACCCTTCTCAGCTTGATGAGCTGTTAGCGGGTGTGAAGGAAATGACGGAAGATGATTACCGCATTGAACAATTCCAATATGAGCAAGAGATTACAGAATACAAAGAGTTGCTCCAGAAAGATTTACAGAAGCTCGAACAAGTTGAACTGAAAGAGGTTCGAGAACATTTGGAAGAGCTTGACCAACGCATTCAAGACATCTACGCACAACTTGAGCGTGAAGCGTTAGCGAGAAGTTATATTGAGAAACAACAGCCTATTTTAATGGATAAGATGGAAGAAACAATTGAAAGTGCCCAAGGGACAAAGAAAGAAGTCAACATTCTTCAAACAACCTATTATTTAAAGGAGAAGGATATTGAAACGTTCTTGGGGATGGAACAATGGCTGAAGAAGCTACTTATGCAATTTGAAGACATTCAGAATCAAATTGATGGAAGTGAAGAATTGTATTCCTCCATTCGAGAACAAATGGAGGAGTGGGAGACTCAATTTGATAAGCTGGTCCGTCAGCATAATGACTATAAAGAATTTCTCCATACCCTTCGTAAAGACGAATGGGAAGCGAAAGAGAAAATAGATGAAATGAAGCAAGATTTGGTGCTCATTCATCGAAAGCTAAAGAAAAGCAACATTCCAGGAGTTCCAATTTATTTACAAGAAGTTCTACAGCATGCTTCAAATTCGCTTGAACAAGTTGCTACTTCCTTAGATTCTGAACCATTTAATCTAAGTGAGATGCAAGAGGAGTTGAATCAAGCTGTTCAGTCCGTTGATCGAGCGAAAGAACAGACGAATTTGGTGTTAGACCAAGCTGATTTCGCAGAGACACTTATTCAATATGCAAACCGCTATCGGAGTAAAAATCCTAGCCTTGCTAAAGCTTTACATGATTCCGAACAAGCTTTCCGTCAGTACGATTACGACCGTGCAGTACAACAGGCGAGTGATGCTCTAGAAAGAGTAGAGCCTGGAGCGGTCAAGCGTTTGGAAGAATTAGAGGAAGTTTCCATTGTTTAACAAGGTAAAACGCCCTCAAAGCTTGGTGGTAGGAATGAGTATTGCTGCTCTCCTTGTTTGGCTTACGGTGATTTATGTAGGGTTCCTCCACCAGCCAGACAAGTATGGAGAGTCTCATGAAGGAGCGACGGAGCGCGCTGCTGTAACGAAATTCAGTTTGGCAACAGGCGTGGGTGAGTCCCCCTTGATTTCTTCTGGTATGAGTAGTAAGGTGAATCACTCTCAACAAGTGTTCCATTCTACATGGATTCAATCCCATAGCGAGAACGGTGTTGTTTCCATTGATTCAGTGCTTAGTCATATAAATGATAGAAATGAATGAGAAACCTTTGCGCATCAGAGCGCAAGGGTTTTTTCTGTTTTTTGGTTGACGACTAAATAGGGGAGAAGTATCATTATATAATTGGTTATGAATCTGCAAAAAAGGAGACCCAGTCCATGATTTATTTTGACAATAGCGCAACGACAAGACCGTTTCCTGAAGTGTTGAAAAGCTTTCACCAAGTTTCCGAACGGTATTATGGAAATCCTTCTTCGATTCACGGGTTCGGTACGGAGTCGGAGCGCTTGCTCCAGCAGTCTAAAAAGCAAGCCGCTCAGTTACTTCAAGTAAAGAGTGACGAAGTCGTGTTCACCTCTGGAGGGACGGAGGGGAACAATATGGCGATTAAAGGTGTTGCCCTTCAGCATCAAAATCGAGGAAAGCACATTATCACAACCCAGATTGAGCATCCTTCTGTTATAGAGGCTTGTAAGGCTTTAGAGGACTTGGGATTTGAAGTAACTTATCTTCCTGTAAATGAAGATGGAATTGTGTCAGTACAAGACGTACAAGAATCCATCCGCGAAGATACGATCTTGATTAGTGTGATGCATGTGAACAATGAGCTTGGCTCCATACAACCCATTCAAGAAATTGGAGAGGTTGCAAGAAAGTATCCTAAACTTTATTTTCATGTAGATCACGTTCAGGGACTAGGCAAAGTACCTCTTAATATAGATGAGTGCGGCATTGATTTATGTACGTTATCCAGTCATAAAATTCATGGCCTAAAAGGTACAGGTATTTTGTTTATTAAAGAGAAAACGCCTATCTTCCCGCTGTTTCACGGGGGGACACAAGAGTCTCAATATCGAGCTGGAACAGAAAATCTGGCCGGGATTGTAGCAATGGTTAAGGCGCTTCGACTCACATTTCAGAATCAAGATAAAGCTATTTCTCATCTTGAACGACTAAACAAGCGACTTCGCAAAGGGTTAGAGCAACTCAACCAAGTTCATTTAAACTCACCTGTGCATGGTGCGCCGCACATTCTCAACTTCTCTGTCCCAGGATATAAACCAGAAGTCATGATCCATGCGTTAGGGGAAAAGGGGATTTATGTATCAACGAAGTCTGCTTGTTCATCCAAGCATTCGGATGTCAGTTCCATCCTTCAAGCTTGTGGACATCCTTTAAAACGTTCTTCCTCCGCGCTACGCATTAGTCTGTCTGCTGAGAACACAGAGAACGAAGTGGATATATTTATAGAAGAATTTGAACGCGTCTTATCGGAATTAAGTAAAGTAATGGGGTAGATTACATGGAATTTAATCATATACTCGTCCGCTACGGGGAATTAGCGCTAAAAGGAAAAAATAAAAAACAATTTGTCGACCGTCTTCATGAAAATGTTCGCCGCAAGCTCGTCCATTTTCCAAATACGAAGATTGTCCGCAATCACGACCGTATGTATATTGAATTGAACGGAGAAGACCCAGATGCAGTGCTTGATAAATGTAAAGAAGTATTTGGAATCCAATCCTTTAGTTTGGCGATGAAAGTTGACAGTGAAGAGCAAGCTATTAAAGATGCTGCCGTAAAGGTTATAGCGTCTGAACCATCAGTTAAAACGTTTAAAGTAACGACAAAGCGCGTTAAGAAGAATTTCCCAATTGGTTCACAAGATTTCAACCGTGAATTAGGTGGGTATATCCTAAGAAATGTAGAAGGATTGAATGTCGATGTACACAATCCGGATATGGACTTGCACATTGAAATCCGCGGAGAGGGAACTTACATCACCTCTAAGAAGATTAAAGGAGCTGGTGGTCTCCCAGTCGGCACAACTGGAAAGAGCCTGTTGCTTCTTTCAGGAGGGATTGATAGTCCGGTTGCTGGACATCTAGCCATGAAACGAGGAGTTGAGGTCGAAGCTATCCACTTCCACTCTCCTCCTTATACGAGTGACCGCGCTAAAGAGAAGGTACTAAACCTTGCAAAGCAGCTCACAAAGTACGGGGCTAAAGTGAAAGTTCATATTGTCCCATTTACTAAACTACAGCAAACGATGTACCGAGAAATTCCGGATGGCTATGGAATGACTGCTATGCGTCGAATGATGCTTCGAATCAGTGAGCGTGTAGCGGAGAAAGAAGGAATCTTATCTCTGACAACAGGAGAGAGTCTTGGGCAGGTAGCGAGTCAGACAATGGAGAGTATGAGTGCCATCAACGAAGTGACGAATTATCCAATCATTCGTCCTCTAATTGCAATGGATAAACTCGAAATTATCGACATTTCCAAGGAAATAGGAACGTATGAAACGTCGATTGAGCCATTCGAGGATTGCTGTACAGTCTTTGTACCAAATCAGCCCAAGACCAAACCAGACCGAGAGAAAATCAAACAATATGAAGCGAGCGTGGATTATTCTGCAGAAATTGAAGAAACTATTGCAGGGATTACGACGGTCACTTTCAAAGAAGAAGATTTGTATCAAAGTGAATTTGACGACTTGCTCTAAGTAGTTGTTATCTTCCTATATTGCCATAATTTAATAAGAATCACATCCTCCTTGTAGCGCATGATAGTAGTACAAGGAGGTGACATAAACATGGCTTACAATAACTCCAACGAGCTTGTCGTTCCTGGTGTACAACAAGCTTTAGATCAAATGAAATACGAGATCGCTCAAGAGTTCGGCGTTCAACTTGGACCAGACTCTACAGCTCGCCAAAACGGCTCTGTAGGTGGCGAAATCACGAAACGTCTTGTCCAAATGGCTGAGCAACAGTACAGCGGTCAAGGTCAATACTAATCGAATACGATGGATAAAGAAGGGTAGTGGAGACACTGCCCTTTTCTATTGGGCTCGGATATGGTATTGTGTTTGACAAACATAGGGGGAGAGATAGTATGGGAGAACTTTGGTACGGTGGAACGATTTACACAATGAGCCGTGAAGGCGAAACGGTTGAGTCCGTCTATGTAAAGGATGGGAGGATTGAAGCGGTTGGGGAGTTGGCTAGGTTAGAACAAGCCTACAAGTCTGACATACACACCTATCACAACTTGAACGGAAGTGTGATGTACCCGGGCTTTGTTGATAGTCATCTACACCTTATTGGTCATGGGGAACGACTACGTAGACTAGATTTAACGTATATGACTTCAGCTGAGGAAGTTCTAGATGCGGTTGCAACCCAGGCACAAACGCTAAAAGAAGGCGATTGGGTAATTGGCGAAGGGTGGAATGAGAATGCTTGGTCGCATCCACGTATTATACATAAACGAGAATTAGATGAAGTAGTGCCAAACCATCCGGTTGTCCTTAAGCGAGTATGTCGCCATGCGATTGTTTCGAATTCAGAAGCCTTAAGACGTGCGCGTATAACGAGAGAGATAGATGAACCACAAGGTGGTAAGATTGAACGAGACGAGGGGGGAGAGCCTTCGGGATACTTGCATGATGCCGCTCAAGAGCTTGTGTTTCAAGCAATGCCAGAAGTGAATCAGGCCTATTTACAAGAGTGTATCCAAGTAGCGGTTCAGAATCTACATAGAAGAGGACTAGTTGGAGGACACACGGAAGATTTACACTATTACGGAGGTTTCCAGAAGACGAGGCACGCTTATCTCGCTGAGATTCATGAAAGAAACAAGTTTAAAGCCCATTTGCTTGTGCATCATGAGGAACTTGAAGAGATGACACGCGCTCAGTTGGGGTTTAAAGAGGGGACTCAGTATGTGGAGATGGGGGCAGTCAAACTGTTCAGTGATGGTGCATTAGGTGGGCGAACGGCTTGGCTATCTGAAGACTATGCAGACCACCCAGGGAACAAGGGTGTAGCCATTCATTCAATAGAAGAGTTAGAACGTATTGTGAAGAAAGCCCGGACACGCTCGTTGCCAGTCGCAGTGCATGCCATTGGAGATGCGGCTGTGGACGCTGTGATGACAATTCTTGAGCGAGAGCCACTTCAGGTAAGGGATAGGAGAGATCGAATCATTCATGCCCAAGTCATGAGGCCTGAATTGTATAAGCGTATGAAGGAGCTTGAGGTGGCTGTAGATATACAACCAACGTTTGTTTCCTCTGACTACCCTTGGGTACTAGGGAGGCTTGGGAAAGAGCGTGGAGAGAAGAGTTACCCATGGAAGACGATGCTAGATTACGGAATTAAATGTGCAGGCGGTTCAGATGCCCCAATTGAAGAGGTAGACCCACTCTTAGGAATCCAAGCAGCAGTTCTTCGACGATCTACAAAAGATGGGAAAGTTTACGGGATGGAAGAGCGGCTAACCGCATTTGAGGCTGTATCCCTTTACACAACTGGAAGTGCGTACATTATTAACGAAGAACATCAACGAGGAAAGATTGCTAAGTCCTATGAAGCTGATTTCACCGTATTAGACCGCGATTTGTTTGCCATCCCCCCTGAGACGATTAAAGATGCTCGGGTGAGAAAGACGGTGGTGAACGGGGATATTGTATACGATGCTTTCTCTCAATAAATTAAGAAAGAGAAGGTTCATTTCCTTCATTGAACAAATAAGAGGAGCCTCTAGTTTATAGTGATTCTTCAAGCTGTCGAGAAAGTCTCGGCAGCTTTATTTATTTTTCTGATTTTTTAATAGCACCGTGTTGATTTGTTAAGATAGTTACAACTAATAAATGAAGAGTGATTTCATGGTGCGGAAAGCGAGTGGTAGTTGCCCGCACGGTCCACACAAAAAAAGCTTGCAGAAAAACACGGGGTTTCTCTACAAGCTGAGGAATCTCTAGTTTATAGAGATTCCTCTTGTTTTATAGGAATGTACGTTTTACTCGATCCCAGTAGGAGTTATCTTTTAGTTTTACAGTCTTGATTCTTGTCTCAGCTAAACGAACGTGAACAGTCTCCACGTTTCTCACTGGTAATGCTTCGTTATCAGCACCGATAATCGGATAATCATTTCCATCCTGAATAATCTTAAGCGTTAACTCCCGTTCACCACCTAGAATGAAGGAAGACCCTAACGTACGATAACGATTGCTGTTCAATGAGGCAAGCTCAGTTACTTGGAAACAAGGAAGTTTCGGATCTACAACAGCGCCACGGCTGGACTTATTGTAACCGGTACTTCCAGTTGGGGTAGAAACAATTAATCCATCGCCTCGAAATGTCTCAAAATACGTATCGTCAATGTATACGTCCATTGCAATCGTCTTAATAAGAGAAGAACGAAGACTCATCTCGTTCAAGCATAGAAATGAGGATTCGTGATTTACGTTCATTTCAATAGTTGGGAAACGCCTAACCTCTAATGGTGCATGCTGCATCGAGTCAATCATTTCGTCGAATTGATCTAAGTTAAAGTCGCAGTATAGGCCGGATTGTTCTTCAGAGGTGGTTATACCTGTATACAAGACATCATCACGGAATCCTGTTTTACGTACCGCTTGAAGAAACGTACCGTCTCCCCCAATGGCAATAATGATGTTCGCATCGCTTGAATGGTGGACAATTTCAAAGCCGCTCTCTCTTGCGATGTCATATAGAGGCATTAGCTGCTGTTCTAATTCTTCTGATGGGTGATAGTAAAAATATAAATTTCTCCGTTGTTCCATCATTTTCCCCCTCAACTCATTTGTTTAAGCATATCATAATAACGCTTTCACAAGCCAACAGAATCGTCCGGCCGTTTAAAATGACTAAGGGCTGTGCACAATGGATATGGAAAGGAGGTGGGGGTATGTGGTGGACTATTGGAATTTTAGTTGCTCTCATTTGTATAATTGTCCTCTTCCTTCGTGCGAAGCTTCATATCACCTTCCTGTTTGTGCATCATGACGACCGAGATTTCATTCGCATCAAAGGGAAGTTCCTAACTTTCATTCGATTTAAGAAGGAGATTCCGCTTTTAGAGCTAGACAAATCTGATTTCTCAATTAAGACACGAGAAAAAACGGAAGCTGGGCACCAATCTAAAGAAGACAAGAAATCATACAATCCTTCAGAAATTTGGAACGGGATTAGACGGTTCAACGATTTCGTCAAAGATGTTATTGGGTTACATACCATTATTAGAAGGTTTATTAGAAAGATTCATGTAGATTCCCTAACGTGGGATTCACATATTGGCGCGGGAGATGCAAGCGCAACTGGCTTTCTTACAGGGGTAGCATGGGGCGTTAAAGGAAGTATTGTTGGAACAATAGCCAATGCGACAACCATGCATGCGTCTCCCTCCCTAACACTCGTGCCTCACTATCAAATGAAAATATCAAAGACGAGGTTTCAGTGTATGTTCTCTTTCCGCATTGGGCAAGCTATTTACGCACTGTTGCAAATCGCTCGGAATATGCAACACATTCGACCGAATTTGAAAAAGAAAACAGCACAAGTAGGAGGATAATCAATGTCTGAACATCCAATTCAAGGTCTAATGACGACAGCTATGGAGAACTTAAAAGATATGATTGATGTGAACACGATTATCGGAGATCCGGTAGAGACACCTGATGGAAGCACGCTTATTCTAACTGTGTCGAAAGTCGGATTTGGGTTCGCAGCTGGTGGTACAGAATTTCAGACGGAACATCACCGAAATGGGTCATCCAATTCTTCACAAGGCTCTTCATCTAGTCAGGAGCTTCCATTTGGTGGAGGTAGCGGTGGTGGAGTTTCCATTACCCCAATTGCATTTCTTATCGTTAACAAAACAAGTGGAGTGAAAATGATTCATTTGGATGAAAATACACATTTATATGAACGTATGCTTGACTTGGCTCCGCAGGCTGTTGAGAAAATACAAGAGGCCTTGAGTAAGAAAGGGCAAAACCAAAACAATCAAAACCAACAGAACGGCCAAGGCAACAGCCAATACCAGAACTCCAATCAGCAAAACGGATTTAATTAGACATATAGAAAAACTGCCTTCATAATAAGTTTGAGGCAGTTTTTCTATTTGGTCTTGTTCTAGAGCTCTTAAGGGACAAGGCTCGTTATTTAAAGGAGGAAATACATATGGCAACCGTTACATTTAAAGAAAATCCAGTTACCTTAGTAGGCGATGAGGTGAAAGTTGGCGACCAAGCACCGAACTTCACTGTACTCTCAAACAGCATGCAAGAGGTATCCTTGAGCGACTATGAAGGAAGCGTTAAGCTAATTAGTGTTGTACCTTCCATTGATACAGGCGTTTGTGATGCTCAGACTCGTAAATTTAATGAAGAGGCTGGTCAATTAGACAACGTCAAAGTTCTTACAATCAGCATGGACCTGCCATTTGCTCAACGTCGCTGGTGTGGCGCGAATGGAATTGAAGATGTAGACACACTATCTGACCATCGCGATGCTTACTTCGGTGAAGCATTCGGCGTACTAATTAAGGAAATGCGCTTGCTTACTCGCGCTGTCTTCGTCGTTGATTCCAACAACGAAATTGTTCACGTTGAATACGTCCCTGAAGCAACGAATCATCCAGATTACGATGCAGCGATGGACGCTGTTCGTTCCGCGCAATAAATCTTTCCCGAGCTCCCCATCTCGAACTAGAGGTGGGGAGCTTTTTATCCAATAATAAGCAATGTGACTCTGTGAGTTCACATATAGCGTTTAGACATTGAGTTTGCTAAAATAAATAAGTTGAACAATGTGAAGGAGGGAAAGGCGATGGAACAAGATAAAATTGAACAGCTCTATCAACTCATTGATGAGTTGGCTGGGAAGATTGAAGCCGCAACTGAGGTTCCTTATTTAGATGCCATCACCCTAGTTTGTGATTCTATTTTAGAGGACGAGCCAAAAGAAGCACTTCCATCTGAATTACAGGAAGAGGTTAAGCAGAAAATAAGTGAGATCAGTAATATAGATGATTGGACGAAAGAAGAACGTCGTAAAGGGATGCAACTTGCAATCCTTAAAGGAATGAAGGGCTCTACGCAACAACAGCATTACATTACGCCAGATGCCGTAGCCATGTTCATGGGGTACTTAATTCAGAAGCTACTCCCAATTGATGGTACGCCGCGCTTATTTGACCCGGTCATTGGTACAGCCAATTTAATGACAGCTGTGTTGAACCAGTTGAAACGTGATGTAGACGCATACGGAAGCGACGTTGACCCGTCACTCGTACAACTAGGCGTTGCAAATGCGAACTTGCAACAACAGGACATTGAGTTCTTCCACCAAGACAGCTTACGTCCATTCTTACTTGAGCCAGTGGACTTTGTTATGGCAGACCTGCCTGTTGGCTATTATCCAGATGATGTAAATGCAAGTAATTATGAATTGCAGGCGCAAGAAGGGCATTCTTATTCTCATCATCTTCTTATGGAACAAGGATTGAATTACTTGAAAGATGGAGGATTTGGGCTGTTTCTAATCCCTAACTTCTTATTTGAAGGAGACCAATCAGACCAACTTCATGAGTTCCTGCAGAAGCACACGCACGTCTTTGGAGTTCTCCAGTTGCCAGAGACGATGTTCAAGAACGAGAAGTTTGGAAAGAGTATCTTTATCATTCAGAAGAAAGGTAGCGAGACAACACCGCCTAATCAAGCTTTAATCGCTCAACTGCCATCGTTTAAGAATGCAAAAGCGATGAATGATATGCTTACTCAAATTAATGAATGGTTTAAAGAGTATTTGTCAAAAAAATAAGAATATAAAGATTTCGACTAGTAAGCGATTCCATTTCCTTGTCTGTCTTGAAAAGGGCAGACGAGGGTGGTTAAATGGAATTTGGAATCGCATACGAACCTAGATTAAGGGGATGAACCAATTGAGCAAAATTTTAGCGGTTAATACAGGTAGTTCTTCACTGAAGTTTCAGCTGATCAACATGCCTGATGAAGAAGTAATCACAAAAGGTGTGGTAGAACGCATTGGATTAAACGATGCGATCTTCACGATTGAATACAATGGTGAAAAAGACAAGACAGTAACAGAGATCCCAGATCATAAAGTAGCGGTAGACCTTCTTATTGATGCATTGACTCTACGTAACATCGTAGAATCATTAGATGAAATTGATGGTGTCGGCCACCGTATCGTACACGGCGGAGAGAAGTTCGATGACTCTGTTATCATCACTGAAGAAGTGCTTCAAGAAATTGAAAACTTAGCGGAGCTTGCTCCACTTCACAACCCGGCACACTTGGTGGGAATTCGTGCGTTCCAAGAGAAGTTACCGAACGTACCAGGGGTTGTCGTATTTGATACGGCGTTCCACCAATCTATGCCGAAATCTTCTTATCTTTACAGTGTTCCTTATGAGTATTATGAAGATTACGGAATTCGTAAATACGGTTTCCACGGTACATCTCACAAATACGTTTCCCAACGTGCAGCTGAGATGTTAAACCGTCCACTAGACCAACTACGAATTCTTTCTTGCCACATTGGCGCAGGTGCAAGTATTGCAGCTATCGACGGCGGCAAATCCATTGATACTTCTATGGGCTTTACACCTCTAGCTGGTGTAACAATGGGAACTCGTTCTGGTAACATTGACCCTGCATTGATTCCATACATCATGCAGAAGACTGGTAAAACAGCTGAAGAAGTTATCGAAGTCTTGAACAAAGAAAGTGGTCTATTGGCGCTGTCTGGTGAATCCAGTGACCTTCGTGAAATCATTGAAATGGCGAACAACGGTGATGAGCGCGCAGAAGTAGCACTTGAAGTATTTGCAGGCCGTATCCACAAATACATCGGTTCCTACGCTGCCCGCATGCACGGAGTTGACGCCATCGTCTTTACAGCAGGTGTAGGCGAGAACAGTATTCCAATCCGCGAACGTGTACTACGTGGACTAGAATTCATGGGCGTTTACTGGGACCCTTCCTTGAACCAAGTAATGGGTGAAGAAGCGTTCATTAACTACCCTCATTCCCCAGTTAAAGTCATGGTCGTTCCTACGAACGAAGAAGTAATGATTGCTCGTGATACCGTACGTTTGATCCAGCCTTAATAATAGTAAGACAAGCTGCCGATTTAAATCGGCAGCTTTTTTTAGGTCGATTTTAGGGGGGATAGGCGATAGAATGGAAGAAAGCGACAATAGGGAGGCGATGTGGTGAGTAAAGAAAGGGTCATTCACGATATTCGGTCTTGGGAGGAACAGTGGGAGAAGTATCGCGCGAACGATTTTGAGCTCATGTATGACCAATGGTTGCGCCAATCAGTTGACGGGATGGGGGAGAAGTCCAGGAAGAGAATGTTCCATCAAATTGACCAATGGCTGTTTCATACTCATTCGTACATACACGGGACGGCTTTTCAAAGTGAGGCGAGAGAGCGAATTCTGACTAGCGGCCGTATCTTTAATGAAGAGGTTCATGAACTACATGATATGAAGAAGCTCTCGATTGACCAGTTGTCTTACTTAGCACACCAGCATATGTCGAAAGGGAAGATTTATTCATTTGCCCAAGGGGGGTTAACGGGGACAGGAGGGTTCATCCTCCTTGGTGTGGATTTTCCACTAATGATGATTTTAAACTTGCGGGCTGTCCAACTGATTTCTTTAACATTTGGCTACGAAGTGAATCATCCGTACGAGATGATGATTTCGTTGAAAGTATTCCATGCAGCAACATTGCCTAAGCGGCTTCAGAGACAAGCCTGGAATGAGCTGAAGGAAGAAATCAAGCATCAAGATACACGGTTTCCTTATTTCTATGAAGGGGATGAGGAGCTGGCGGATGTAACATGGCTTGAGCAACCACTGAGGCAGTTGACCAAGACGTTGTTTATCGTTATGTTCCGCAAGAAACTGATACAAGGTTTACCGATTGTTAGCATGGTTGCAGGTGCGACGATGAACTATCAGTTAACGCGGCAAGTGACGGAATTTGCTCTTCGCTTTTATCAATATCGAAATTTATATGAACAAGGGGAACTTTCATGACTGTAGAAGCACACATAAGAAAGAACATGCAACCGGTGCGTTGTAGTGTGATTACTGTTAGTGATACGAGGGATGAAACGACGGACCGCAGTGGGAAATTAATGATGGAGTTGCTTGAGGAACAAGGTCAATCTCTTTCAAGCTATAGGATTGTGAAAGACGAGGAAGAGTTGATTCAGGAAGCCATTATGGCAGAAGTTCAACGTGATGACGTGGATGTGGTCCTTCTGAACGGGGGAACGGGCATTGCCAAACGAGATGTGACGATTGAAGTTGTAGAATCTATGGCAGACAAGATCATATCGGGATTTGGTGAATTGTTTCGAATGTTAAGTTACACAGAGGATATTGGCACAGCAGCTATGCTATCTCGAGCAACGGGGGCTGTGGTTCGTTCGACTGGCGTTTTTGCTACCCCTGGTTCTAGTGGAGCCGTGAAGCTTGCGATGGAACGATTAATCTTACCAGAATTGGTTCATATACGGAATGAATTGAAGAAGTAACGGTGCTGTCGTTGCTTCCTTTCGTTCGTTAAAAAAGTATTTTGTTGAGTTTTATACTGGATTTATCTGGCATATCCCTTTATAATGTTCTATATAAAGAACAATAAATGGGGAGTTGCCAATGTATGGAGAACGAATTCGGGAAATCCGTCATCGAAAGCGGATGTCTCTATCAGAGCTAGCTGCTTTATCAGGCATATCCAAATCGTACTTAAGTCAAATCGAGCGTGAGAAACAGCAAAATCCGAGTATTCAGCTCCTATCCAAAATCGCAAAAGCATTAAACGTAAGCATCCATGATATTATTCAATTGGAGAAAGAGACCGAAGACCAGCGAGCGGTCACTTCATTAAAGCACCAGCTAACGTTCCAGGCGGGCAAGGAGAAGGATTGGGAGATTATCAAGCAGCTCGAAGAAGTCATTGATCTGTTAAAAGAGAGGAACAGGATGTAACGAATACAAGGTTCTTAGCTATTCGACTATGATTGCCATAACTCGTACTGTTTTTAAACATCTTCTAACAGAATAATCGCTTTCGTTCGTGTATAGTGAACCTATATCATCCTTCAGCTAAAGGCAAATTGGTCGAAAGGCTAAGACGCAAAGCTCCAGGTCTACGGGGATACCTATGATGGCTGAGCTACCTGAATAGCAGGGGGGAATACGGTTGGATAAGGAGAATGAGAAGCAGTGGGTCTTGTTGCTTAAAGAAGCGAAGCAACTAGGTTTGACCGTAGATGAGGTTAAAGATTTCCTGAATGAAAAGAAGAATCATGTCGTAAAATGTAAAATTGGGTAGGTCAATTCCTTTTGAAGTATGTTCCTGGTAAACGGGTTGTGATATACTTCTTTACAGAAAGAAGGTGATACCGTGATCGGGGAACGTATTAAAACGCTTCGCTTAGGTCAAGATTTAACATTATCTCAACTTGCAGAACGAGCGAATGTTGCGAAATCCTACTTAAGCTCAATTGAAAGAAATGTTCAACAAAACCCTTCCATTCAATTTTTGGAGAAAGTATCACGGGTATTGGATGTGTCCGTAGACCGTTTGTTGCATGGAGAAGACGAGGATACTCTTGACTCGGAGTGGATGCAACTTGTTCACGAAGCAATGGAGTCCGGCGTAAGCAAAGAGCAGTTCAAAGAATTTCTGGAATTCAATAAATGGCGACTCAATCAAGATAAAGATACATAAAAAACCAAGCACTCCTTATAGGATGCTTGGTTTTTTATGTGGGTTTAGGATTCATCTTGCTGTTTACGTACGACGAGTACATCGCACGTTGCATACCGCGTAATATGTTCAGAGACGCTTCCAATAAAGAATCGTTCCAGTGCATTTAAACCAGTCGCTCCACAAATAATTAAGTCTGCGTGGAATTTCGGTGCCACTTCTTTCGCAATCTTCAACTTAGGGGAACCGTACGTAATCGATGTAGACACCTCATTAAGACCAGAGGACGTAGCCTGCTTCTCATAATCTTCAAGTAAATCGGACGCATACGAGTCGGCTCGCTCTGCAACAACACGGTCATAGGCTTCTACCGTCGCAAAGGAACGGGTATCCACTACATGGGCAATTAACAGAGCAGCTTCATTTCGTTTCGCTATTTCCACGGCTTTCTGAAACGCATGTGCTGACGTCTTAGAACCATCAACTGCACAAACAATACGATTATATTCAAACATATAGATTCCCCCTTTTCTATTCTCTATCTTTATTATAAGTCGTAAAATTCTGAAAAACAAAAGAATTTTTCACACTCATTTTCTTTTTATTCCATGAGAGAACATAGCGGAGGTTAGACATACTACAACAAGGGAGGTGTTGATGATGAATGAGAAGGAAAAGCGTGATGAACAACTTTATTATGATGACCAAGGTGATCAAATTACAGCTCAGCAATTAAATGACAGCTATGCAAGTGGTTCTATCGATGATACGGTTACTCAACATAAAGCGAAGTAATACGAAAACCCCGCCTTCCTTAATCGAAGACGGGGTTTTTCATTAGGACTCAATTTAGTTTGAAGAGAGTTTGGTAGCGATGTAATAGCTCATGGCAGTTACGATAAATGCAATAAATCCAGATGATTGTTCGTAAGGCAACGAAAAATAAACGAGCGTACCTATTCCGATAGTGACAAAAGGACTAAGAAATAGCGTGTCTCCTTCCGTCATGACGTGAAAATCTCCTTCAGATAAAGATGCTCGTTTAACGACAAGAAAGTCAACCACGATAACTGCAGACAAAGGGACAATGAGCCCGCCTAGCAAACGAATATAATATTCTGCCTGTGTCACGATTGTAGGAAAGGAGCTCAATACAACTCCTAAACTTCCAAAGATCAGTGCACTCTTAACGCGAGAAAGAGAAGAGAACGTGTTCAGCAGGCTGTAACCACCTGTGTAGGCATTATTGATATTGATGGATAACATAGATAACAGAGCGGTTAACGTGATGAGCCCGATGAGCCACAGGAATGCGGCCTGTTCACTCGTTGCTACGTATGGATTAACATCATTAAATAATGTTGCTGCCCCGCTCCCTAGTACGGCGGTCATAAGGAAACCGAGTGCGTTCCCAACAAACAGCCCATACGCTCCTTGCTTAGGGGTAACGGCATACCTTGTTACGTCTGCTGAAGCGCTGACACCTGATACATACTGAACAAAGGCAAGACTGGCATAGAAGAGCCCCACCTTTATATGTTCTCTTTGGAGCATTGGGTTAGACGTTAGAAGTGAAGTTGCTGGTTCTTCTGTAGTAAAGTATAAAGAGAGCATAACTAATTCACCTAGTAACAACACGGGCAAGAAGTACGTAGTAGCCTGCTTAAACGCTTGAAATCCAATTGTGGCTAGTGTGACCATTAGGATGGCCAGTGGGACTGAAAGGAAGAGAAAGGGGATTTCGTTCCCTGTCGTGCGTGAAAGAAACTGCTGAAGCACATAGGTTCCACCGATGGTTTGGACACTGAACCAATACAAAGAAGTTATGCTTCGAATTGGAGAAGACACCAAGCGTGCTCCTTTCCCACCTAGAATGGAACGGATTGCATATTGAGCTGGAATCCCATATTTAGATCCTGGCAAGGTTAACAACGATACAAAAAGAAACGCGAGCAAAGCTCCGATTGAAGTATAGAAGACAGCTGTCAAGAACGGTAAACCACCGTTCATAACGGCGAGAGCAGGAATTAAGAAGTTCCCGGTATTTGCAGACATCGTAAATTGTATAAAGGCATAGCGGTACCATGAAGTGGTCCGTTCTTCAATGGGAACGGATTCAAGACCGTAGCGTTCAATCCTGATTGATTTATGTTGTTCTGAATGACCCATATTCATAATTTTTCCTCCTACCGCATTTTATTCTAGCGGAGGGGGGGTGTAGTTGTAAATGAGAGAAGGAGGCTATATGATGCGACATGCTATTATTACTGCAGGCTCAAAAGGATTAGGTCGTAAAGTTGCTGAACAATTATTAGAGAAAGGATATTCCGTTACCGTTACTTATCGCTCTGACGAAGCGAAAGCGCTCCAATTGGTTGAGACCTATCCCCACTTGAAAGATTCAATCCAACTCCTTCAGGTAGATGTGACGAAACAAGCTGATCTTGAACATATGGTAGACGCAGCGTACAAACGATTTGGCCGTGTGGACATTATGATAAATAATGCTGGGCCGTATATATTCGAGAGGAAGAAATTAATGGATTATACTGACGAGGAATGGAATCGGATGATTCGTGGCAACTTAGATGCCGTGTTTTACACACTGAAGAAGGTTGTCCCGATTATGAGAGACCAGCAATTTGGCCGAATCGTTAATTATGGATTCCAAGGTGCGGATTCTGGTGTCGGATGGATTTACCGCTCTGCCTTCGCGGCTGCCAAATCAGGGTTAGCTTCCTTAACGAAGACGATTGCTTACGAAGAAGCTGAATACGGAATTACATCTAATATGGTCTGTCCGGGGAAAATCGTAGGGGAGATGAAAGAAGCCTCCATTGATTCGTCGCGTCCCCATTATGATTCTGAGACTCCAATTGGAAGAGCTGGAACGGGTGAAGACATTGCTAGAAGTATTCTATTCTTTATTGGGGATGAAGCCGATATGGTAACAGGTACGGTGCTCCAAGTGGATGGAGGAAAGGAAATTATTCACAAATATCGACAATAAGGAGCTAGTCACTTTTCGCATGATTTGATATAATTGAAAAGGTTTACATTTGTCGTTTTTATAAATATATTGACAATTCATTCAACTTTCTTGAGGATTAGAGGGGAATGGATTGCATCAATCATGCGTTAGCTGGTTGTTATACATTGTTGGGAGGTATCAGAACATGCGGATCGGTATACCGAAAGAAATTAAGAATAATGAGAATCGAGTGGCCATCACTCCGGCAGGGGTAATGACGCTCTTACATGCGGGGCATGAAGTAGTTGTGGAACAAGATGCAGGTATAGGTTCTGGTTTCACTAACGAAGAGTATCAGGAAGCGGGAGCGCAGGTCGTGGCGACTGCCAGAGAAGCTTGGGGACAGGAAATGGTCATGAAAGTAAAAGAACCTCTTAAAGAAGAGTACGATTATTTCTATGAAGGCTTAATCTTATTTACATACCTTCACTTGGCAGCGGAACCTGAATTAACGAAGGCGTTAATCGAGCGCAAAGTCATTGGCATCGCATATGAAACCGTACAGTCATCGAATGGGTCTTTACCTTTATTAACACCTATGAGCGAAGTGGCTGGCCGAATGTCTGCACAAATAGGCGCCCAATTTCTAGAGAAATCACGCGGAGGTATGGGAATCTTGCTTGGTGGAATTCCTGGAGTTCGTCGAGGTAAGGTGACTGTCATTGGGGGTGGCGTAGTAGGTACAAACGCAGCGAAGATTGCTTCGGGACTTGGTGCCGATGTGACCATTGTCGATTTAAATCCAGAACGTCTACGTCAACTTGATGATATCTTCGGTTCTTCCATTAACACACTCATGTCTAATCCTTTGAATATCCAAGAGGCCATTCAAGAATCGGACTTAGTCATAGGTGCCGTGCTCATACCAGGAGCGAAAGCACCGAAGCTTGTGACTGAAGAAATGGTTTCCAATATGATGGAAGGTTCTGTGATTGTAGACGTTGCCATTGACCAAGGTGGAATCTTTGAAACAACAGACCGAATCACGACTCATGACAATCCAACTTACGAGAAGCATGGCGTACTTCATTATGCTGTAGCCAACATGCCGGGAGCAGTACCTCGAACATCTACAATTGGATTAACCAATGTTACGGTCCCATACGCATTGCAGCTAGCCAATAAAGGCTATCAACAAGCCGCGAAGGATAACGAACCGCTATGTAAAGGAATCAATACGATTAACGGTTATGTTACGTATAAGGCTGTTGCTGAATCTCATCAACTAGATTATGCGGACATTCATGATTTACTTTCCCAATAAAGAGTATGACAAGCTGTTAGAGCATTAGGAGGATTTATAAAGTGAAATCCTAATCGAATAAAGCTTTAATAAAGAACTGTGTAGGCCTTATGTTTCCTACGCAGTTCTTTTTTTGTAGCCGCGCATGTAAGAAAGTAATCTCAATGAAACGTTCCACATACTTCCATCGTATATGTGGGTAATAGGGTTAAACAGTGGGAGAATACGGGTAGATGGTTACTAAACAAAGGAGGAAAAGGGTATGTTTACATTTTTCAAACGTTTGAGGACACTTGTGGGATCAGAATTAAATGCGCTACTCGATCGTGCGGAAGACCCAGTTAAGATGCTTGATCAGTTTATGAGAGAAATGGAAACAGAAATAAAAGAAGTAGAATCTGCTGTAGCTGTCCAAATGGCCAATGAGAAGATGATGAAGAGGAAGTATGAAGATGAGAAGTCGTTCGTAGAGAAACGAGACGAACAAGCGATGAAAGCATTAGAAGCAGGAGACGAAGATCTCGCACGTCGGACGATTGCAGACAAGCACAATCATGAAGAGCAAATGAATCAACTGAACAACTCTTATGAACAGGCATCTATGGATGTAAGAGAGCTGAAGGATAAATTAGAACATATGAAAAATGAGTATCAAGAAATGAAAGTAAAGAAAGATTCATTACAAGCCCGTGCACAAGCCGCCCAAACGAAAACAAAAGTAAACCGTGCTCTAAATACCTTTGGTAGTGAGCACTCTAAGCATGGATTTGAGCGGATGGAGAAGAAGGTGCTTCAATATGAAGCAGAGGCTGAAACGACAGAAGAGATGAAGCATACGAATCACTCACTAGACGATGAATTACATGCATTAGAGGATAACCGTGTAGACGCTGAGCTTGCCAGGATGAAAGAGCGTGCCAATAAGCACGGTTAACCGTTAAAGTTAAAAAAAGAGGGCGTAGTACCTGCATATTCCGGGTAACGCCATAAGGAAAGAATCTAGTCAGGGGAGTGGATAAGTGTGAATGTATCGTTCCATGGACACGCAGTCGTAAAGGTAGAAGCAAATGGGAAAACAATTTTATTCGATCCATTCATCAATGGAAATGAAGGTACAGACCTTGATGCGAGTTCTGTGCAAGCAGATGTCATCTTACTAACTCATGGACATGGAGATCACGTCGGAGACACGGTTGAGATTGCCAAACGAAATGATGCACTCGTTGTAGCTACAGCAGAGCTCGCAACGTATTTAAGCTTCAAAGGCGTGAACGTTCATCCGATGCATATTGGCGGTGCACACGAATTTGACTTTGGTACCGTTAAATTTACACAGGCCTTTCATGGCTCTAGCTTCACAGAAGAAGAGAATCAATCGATTGTCTATACTGGGATGCCTGGAGGAATTCTGTTAACGATTGACGGGAAAACAGTCTATCATATGGGTGACACAGGGTTGTTCTCTGATATGAAGCTAATTGGTGAACGAAATGACATTGATTTAGCATTTGTTCCGATTGGGGATAACTTTACGATGGGGCCTGAAGACGCTACAATTGCCGCACAATGGATTCAGGCAAAGCAGGTGGTCCCAGTACATTACAATACGTGGCCACTAATCGCTCAAGATGGTAATGCATTTGCGAAGGGATTACCAGATGGCATTGGGAAAGCGCTAGCAATAGGAGAATCTATCGAATTATAGAAGTGTGGATGTGCCCTCGGGTACATCCTTTTTTCGGGGAGGAGAACAAATTATGATTGCTTATTTTACTAGACATGGACAAACAAAATGGAATACTGAACATCGTATGCAAGGCAGACAAAACTCTCCATTAACGTCGCTTGGGAAGGAACAAGCCCATTGGCTTGGTCACCGATTGAAGCATACAAGGATTGACCATATCGTTGCGAGCCCTTCTGAGAGAACGAAAGAAACGGCTGGTATTGTGAATGAATATTTAAATGTACCCCTCTCCACTGATGAACGCATTATGGAGATTGCGATGGGGGAATGGGAAGGGAAAACAAAAGCAGAGATTGAGAAGGAATATCCTGAGTCCGCTCATCATTTCTGGAATGAACCCCATTTGTTTCAATCTCACGGGGGAGAAAGTTTCCATGACGTACATGCGCGTGTAACAGATGTGATTAACGATGTTTCAGAACGATATCAAGGTGAGCATGTTCTGTTTGTCACACATGGCACAATGCTTAAGGTTCTTCAGGTTATGTTGGAGGAGAAAGACATTGAGCAGTTGTGGGAGGGCGCTTATATGCAGCCTACGAGTCTGTCTAAAGTGTCGTTCGAAGAAGAACATCCTTCGATCTTCTTTATGGGAGATACCTCGCATTATCGGGTAGACTAGTCATTTTCCCCTTCCTTCAAGCATAAAGTAGGACAAGATTGGTTGAAGGAGGAGACAGGGGATGATTCAACATGCGTGGCTTCGGATATTGCTCGCTTGTTTCTTGTTATATATGGCATGGCCATTTTTAGGGGTACAGGGAAGTACGGTCGCCACTCTTTTCTGGGGGGCGTGGTTAGCATTTTTCCTACTTGTAATAGGGGCTAATTTAGCGATTGTACTGCGGTTTAGAAGCAAACCTCAATTTCATGAGAAAGAAGAAAAGCGGCGTTTACTTGGGAGAAATTGAATCCAACTCCATTCATCTGTATAATAACACCAAGAGATTATACGACTAGTACAGTTGTGACAGAAAGAATGGTGAGTAGACCGTGGCTACAAAGCATGAGCAAATTCTGCAACACATAGATTCCTTGCCCATTGGAACAAAGATATCCGTACGAGGAATCGCGAAAGCGCTCGATGTAAGTGAAGGGACCGCTTATCGAGCAATCAAGGAAGCTGAGAATCAAGGTTCCGTTAGTACGATTGAACGTGTAGGAACCATTCGAATTGAGAAGAAGAAGAAAGATAATATCGAGCGGCTTACCTTTGCTGAGATCATTAACATTGTAGATGGTCAAGTGCTCGGCGGACGGGCCGGTCTCTATAAAACGTTGAGTAAATTCGTAATCGGAGCAATGAAGCTTGATGCCATGATGAGGTATACAGAAGCTGGGTCGTTACTTATTGTAGGGAATCGAACGAATGCGCATGAACTGGCTTTGAAGGAAGGCGCTGCCGTATTGATTACAGGTGGCTTTGATACGGATGAGCATGTGAAGAAGCTAGCTGACGAGAAAGAACTCCCAATCATTTCAACAAGCTACGATTCCTTTACAGTAGCGACGATGATTAATAGAGCCATTTATGACCAGTTAATCAAGAAAGAAATTGTCCTTGTTGATGATATCTATACTACGTTTGAACACTCGTATTACCTTCATACAGTGGATTCGGTTCGAGCCTGGCATGACCTTAATCAGAAGACCACCCATAGTCGTTATCCAGTGGTAGATGCTCATATGAAGGTTGTGGGGATGGTGACTTCCAAAGACATCATTGGCAAATCTCATGACATCACGATTGACAAAGTGATGACGAAACAGCCTATGACCGTGAAACAACAAACCTCTCTTGCGAATGCTGCTCATATGATGGTGTGGGAGGGTATTGAGTTAATGCCAGTAGTTGACCAACAACACAAACTAAAGGGGATTATCTCTAGGCAAGATGTACTTAAGGCACTTCAGCAGTTGCAACGTCAGCCTCAGGTAGGGGAGACGATTGAAGATTCGATAACGAGCCAGGTTGAGGAACTACATACAGAGCTTGGACCTATGTATGAAGTGACGATTACCCCTCAAATGACAAATGTATTAGGTACGCTGTCTTACGGGGTATTTACCTCTCTCGTTACAGAAGCGAGTAGCCGCATGCTTCATCAGCACAAAAAGGGAGACATTGTTGTAGAGAATCTCTCGGTCTACTTTATTAAGCCTGTACAGTTGGAGAGTGTCCTTTCTATACAGCCAAAGATACTAGAAGTGGGTCGAAAGTTTGCGAAGGTGGATGTTGAAGTGTTTCACGAGAAGAGTGTGGTGGGCAAAGCCCTCCTGATGGCTCAATTAATTGATCGTTAACAAGTAGCAGCATCGAACCATTCAATCGCCAAAAAAAAAGCACCCCGCTCGTCATAGACAGCGAGGTGCTTTTTTATGTACGTTCTCTTAATTGTTTTCTGTAGAATTTGGCGCGTCGATATCCATAGACGAATTGAGCGACTCCTAAGGCAACGAAGACAAGTGCGATTGCTAAGGCAAGTCTTGTCTGGTAGAAGACATACTGATTAGCACCGAACGCAATCATAAATACGCCGAGTGCAATGCGTGCTCGTGAGTTTGAATATACTTGATAAAGTGGGTCATCCGTACGAAGAATGATAACCTTAAAGTATAAGTACACGGTAATGGACAAAATGATTAGTAACACAAATAAAAACAAGCCCTCTCTGTCCTTTCTCTTGAAGTTTCCCCATCCTACTACGTATTGTAGCTGTAATTTTCATTTTTTTCTACCGATTTATAGTTGGGTATGATTAAATGATAGTACAAGTATCTATAAGGAGAGTTCTATGACGAAGTCTATGATTTTAGAGCAGATTGAGAAATTTGATACGATTATAATCCATCGACATGTGCGTCCAGACCCAGATGCACTAGGCTCCCAAGCAGGTCTTGGTAAGATGATACAAGCAAGCTACCCTGACAAACGCGTCTATCTCGCTGGAGAAGAGGACCCTTCCTTAACATTCTTAGTTGAGATGGATGAAGTAGCCGATGACGTTTATGAAGAGGCGCTTGTCGTTGTATGTGATACAGCTAACCGAGAACGCATAAGCGATGAACGTTATCATACAGGGAACTATCTTGTGAAGATTGACCATCATCCTACGGTAGATGAATACGGGGATCTCATGTGGGTCGATACGAATGCAAGTTCCACTAGCGAGATGATTTATGAGATGTACGAAGCGGCGAGTGACAAGCTTACTATGACGGATGAGGTTGCCCGCTTGTTGTACGCTGGCATCGTAGGCGACACAGGCCGTTTTCTATTTCCAAGTACAACGAAGAAGACTTTCCAATATGCAGCTGAGTTAGCTACGTATTCGTTTGACCGCTCTGCATTGTATAACGAGTTGTATAAGATGGAACATGCTGTTGCTCACCTTAAAGGGTACATGCTACAGAATTTCACGATGTCTTCCTCTGGACTTGCTCATGTGAAGATTACCACTGATATCTTAACGAAATATGACATCACTCCTTCCCAAACGTCTAAATTGGTTGGGACTCTAGGCGACATTGATGGCATAAAGTCGTGGGTAATCTTCGTCGAAGAAGAAGAATTAATTCGTGTACGCTTACGTTCAAAGGGACCAGTCATTAACGACATTGCAGCCAAATACAACGGCGGAGGCCATCCGATGGCTTCAGGAGCGACGATATACAAATGGGAAGATGTTGAGAACGTTCTTGCCGATTTAGAAGAGGTATGTAGAACGCACGAATCCTAAGCGAAATAAAATAGGGTCTGTGTATGCGTACACGACCCTTCTTCTCTATTATTGGGCTTTCTTTTCCTTCGGGATAAACCAACACCCATTATTTGTGTCGTCAATGTAAACAGAAATTCCACGTTTCTCGACCTCGCGCTTAAGTAGGCGTATCAGTTCCTTCGACTCTGCATAGGCAGTTTGCCCTTTAAGTAAACGCTCAATTTTGTCGTGAACCATTGTGCTAGGGTTCATGTAGAGCATGCGACTCACCCCCATTTCATTTAGCCTTATCTCTATTGTATTAGATGAGTGCCTACGCGGATATAGTTTTCTGAAAATTTAACAAAATGTACGAATTCTTATGGAGAACTGGTTACGCTTAGCTTTATTGAAAGGGAGAGCGTGGGGCCAATCGTTAAGTGGTCAACGTGAACGTTGTACTTCAAATCATCCACCTCATATTTCTTGTGCTGAATGGCTGAAATAAGCAATGTCCGACTATCTGAGATTGACTGTATACTTTGTCCGATGACGTGGCGAATTTCGTTTTTAATCATTTCTTTGAGTTGATGACTGATTAGACGGTCAAGCTTTAATTCTTTGTCGTTTGTAAAGTTGACTTCAATCTCCTGGATGGTAACCAACTCTTTTTGTTCTTTGTTCATTTCTTCTTTATCTTTATTTAATACTTCAAGCTCGAACTCCAAGTCTTTCACCTTCGCCTCCAAGGCAAGGTTTTCTTCCACCCATTTCTCCGCTAGAGATCCATACATGTAAAGGAATAATCCAAATGCTACAATCCCACCTATGAATACACCTGCGAAGAAACGCTGCCAACTAGGTCGTTTATAGTATGGAGGGATGTGCATGTTAATCAATCTCCTCTTGAATCATCCAACTAATAATCAGAATGGCGGATTGTACCCCGCCCATTGCAAATACAATAAGTAACGATTGTTTCACAAGGTCAATGGTAGAACCTTGTAAGATTCCTCGTTCAATGTTTGAGATTGCATCGAATGTCCCGCCTATTGCAGCTACGACGGCCCATATGCGTAAGCTCTTCGCAATTCGAGACATGGCTGTTAGTGGGGCGTCTCCAATTACGAATGCAGCCATGCTACCGATCAATGAGCCGCCAATGACAACGCCTAATGCAATGAAATAACATTGAAATGCAGAAGCGATAAATCGTTCTTCCATGCGGCATGCTCCTTACGAACTTGTCCTAGATTCCCTAGTACCAGTGTATGGATGACACAGCTGTCGTATGTCATCGTTTCATTTGAAATTCATTATGAGCTATAATAGAGAAACAATCGAACAAGAGGCGGGAGTTACTATGGAATTTGTCCACCTACAAGTCATTAGTGGATATAGCCTGATGAAAAGTACGATTACAATAGATAAATTAGTTCAAAAAGCAAAACAAGAAGGCTATACAGCCATTGCACTCACCGACGAAGGAGTTATGCACGGAACGGTTTCCTTCTATCAAGAGTGTATAAATCAAGGGATTAAGCCCATTATTGGATTGAAAGTTGAAGTGGAGACGGGCGATGAGGGAACGGATTCGCTTGTGTTACTTGCCAAGGATAGGCAAGGGTATGAGAACCTCGTTCAATTAAGTAGTTATCTGCAAATGAGCGAGCAAGGAACTGTGGAACGTCGAGAGCTTCGTCCTTATACAGAAGGGACGATTGGTGTCTTAAATGTCTTACAGTCTTCCGTTCATCAGCCTATTCTACAAGGGCGACATGACTTGTTGCAGCAGGAAATTCTAGAGTGGAAAGAGCGTTTCCAGCAAGGTGATTTGTACTTAGGTATTGAAGATCATGGACTAGAAGAAGAGCGCCATCTACAAGTAGCGATGGAGCAAGTTGAATCACTGATTGATTTGTCTGTTGTTGCGATGAATGATGTGCGTTATTTAAACAAAGACGACGATTATGTGTTTGATAGCCTTCAAGCCTTACGGGATAACCGTAAATGGTCGGGCCAAATTGAGGACTACACGGTTAAAAACCGGCATTTGAAATCGAAACAAGAACTCTATTCTCTATACGGGGAGTGGAAGCCGGAATACTTACAAAGAACGGTGGAGATTGCCGAACAGTGCAAGCTCGAACTATCATTTAATGAACGAATGTTGCCAAAGTATCCTACTCCTGATGGCTTAGCGAGCAGCGACTATTTAAAGCAGTTGTGTGAAAGAGGGCTATCAAAGCGTTATGGTTCATCTGTGACCGCAGTTCATGAGGAACGAATGACTTACGAATTGGACGTCATTCAGTCGATGGGTTTTAGCGACTATTTCTTAATTGTATGGGATTTCATGGCGTTCAGTCGTAAGGAAGGAATCCTGACGGGCCCTGGACGTGGCTCTGCGGCGGGTTCACTCGTTGCTTACTTACTCGGTATTACTGATGTAGACCCGATTCGTTACGAGTTATTGTTTGAACGTTTCCTAAACCCTGAGCGCGTCACGATGCCGGATATTGATATCGACTTTTCTGACGTCCGACGTGATGAGGTTATTCAATATGTTGCAAACAAGTATGGACAAGATCACGTTGCCCAAATTATCACATTTGGTACCTATGGTGCACGATCTCTAATCAGAGAACTGTCTAAGTCAATGGGAGTAGACCAACAAGAGTTAGCCTACCTAATGAAGTATATCCCACAACAGTCCTCTCAATCTGTTGCAAGTATTGTTAGGGAAAATGGTGACTTGCAGGAATATGTCAGTCAGTCACAACAGTTAAAGCAAATGTTCAGGATTGCAAGCAAATTAGAAGGACTTCCCCGTCATGCATCTACTCATGCCGCCGGAGTGGTGATTAGTGAACAGCCACTTATGAAACACGTGGCTTTAACGAAAGGGCATGAAGGGGTTCCTTTAACGCAGCTTGCGATGAATGATTTGGAACGGGTTGGTCTGTTGAAGATGGATTTCTTAGGGTTAAGAAATTTAACTTTGATGGAAAGAATAACGAATGGGATTGAACGAACAACGGGGCGGTCGCCATTCCATGCGAAGAAGGAAGAGGAAGACGAACGAACGTTTGAATTGCTGCGAAATGGGCAGACTTCAGGTGTGTTTCAGCTCGAATCAAGAGGGATGAAAGATGTGTTGCAAAGACTAAAGCCAAACCACTTTGAAGACATCGTAGCAGTCAACGCATTGTATCGACCGGGGCCACTTGAATTTATTCCAACTTATATTAAGAGGAAGCACGGGGAAGAGGCTGTGTCCTACCCACATCCAGACCTAAAACCTATATTGGACAAAACGTATGGAGTGCTCGTGTATCAAGAACAAATCATGCAAATCGCCAACCAGTTGGCTGGACTTTCACTTGGTGAGGCAGACGTATTAAGACGCGCCGTCAGTAAGAAGGATTATGACACGTTAGCCGAACAGAAGCAGACATTCGTAGATGGCTGCTACTCTAAAGGGTATTCAAAGAATGTAGCAGAAGAGATGTATGAGTGGATTGTACGCTTCTCAAACTACGGCTTTAACCGTAGTCACGCTGTCGCATATAGTGTGATTTCATATCAGCTTGCCTTCTTGAAAGCGAATTACCCACATCATTTTCTGGCGGAGTTAATGAGTTCTGTGGCTGGCCAAGAGGATAAGATCTCCATGTATATGAGAGAAGCGGCTGAAATGGGGATTGTAATCCGGCCGCCTTCGATTAATCAAAGCTTCGGGAAGTTCACGGTAGAAGGGAAATCTGTAAGACTAGGTTTATCAATGATTAAAGGGATCGGAAAGCCCGTCATTCAAGAGATTGTCCGAGCCCGTAAAGGGAAGCCATTCCGTAATCTATTCGATTTCTGCAGGCGAGTTTCATTGAAAGTAATGAACCAGACCGTGCTAGAGTCGTTAATCATGGCAGGGTGCTTCGATGACACGTATTCTAACCGAGCGTCCCTGCTTGCTAGTGTTCCTCATGCTATGGAACAAGGAGAGTTATTTAGTGAAGCGAACGAACAAGAGTCGTTATTTGGAGATGACTTTGAGCTCGATGGTACATATGTCGAAGTTGAACCGTTTCCCTTGCTGAAAGCTCTCTCTATGGAGAAAGATGTGCTTGGGATGTATATTTCCTCCCACCCTCTCCATTCCTACCGGTCGCTGTTAAAGGAGAATCACTATCAATCGTTAAAAAAGGCGAAACTAGCACAACCTAAGAAGAAAATGAAGAGCGTTGCTGTGTTACAGAACTTAAAGACGATCCGAACAAAACGTGGTGACCCAATGGCCTTTATAACCCTAAGTGATGAAGAGACGGAGATGGAAGGCGTTCTATTTCCTGACTTATTTCGAGAAGCAAGAAAGTGGCTCTCAGAAGAAATGCTCGTTTCCCTTGAGGGGAGGATAGAGGAACGGAATGGTTCCAAGCAGTGGATTGTGGATCACATTCTACCTTTTGATGAAACGGCACTAGTCGCTCAACCAGAACCTCGACTCTTCTTGAAGATCGTGGAGGAAGATGAGGCGAAACTGAAGGGGATTAAGAAAATAGCCGAGGCATCTCCAGGTCAAACCTCTATTATTGTTCACCATGCGAGTACGAAGGAGACATATGCCTTGCAACGTGCCTTTCTCGTAAACCCAACTGAAGAAGCGTTAAGTCAATTTAAGCAATTACTAGGAGATCGGAATGTGGTGCTAAAGTAGCGCATTCCTATTTCTTCTAGCAACTGACTCTATACTTTACAGGCATAATGGTTTTGTTATAATGAGGTATGTTAGTGGTCTGACCACTATGTGAAGCGTCAAACAATCTTTGTGATGATTGATAAAGGAGCGGGTTATTGTTGAGTAATCTACGTGAAGAAGCATTACATATTCACCGGGTTAATAAGGGGAAATTAGCCACTCATTCTAAAGTTCCAATTAAGAACAAAAAGGATTTGAGTCTAGCTTACTCTCCGGGAGTTGCAGAACCGTGTAAGGAGATTTACGACCACAAGGAGTCAGTCTATGACTACACGATGAAGGGGAACATGGTTGCGGTTGTCAGCGACGGTTCAGCTGTACTCGGATTAGGAAATATCGGTCCAGAAGCTTCTCTTCCTGTAATGGAAGGAAAGGCAGCTCTATTTAAGAGCTTTGCTGGAGTAGATGCATTTCCAATTTGTTTAAATACAAGTGACATAGATGAAATTGTAGAAACAGTCAAACGTATGGAGCCAACTTTCGGTGGAGTCAACCTTGAAGATATTGCTGCTCCGAACTGTTTCATTATTGAAGACCGCTTAAAGAAGGAAACAAATATTCCAATCTTCCATGATGACCAGCATGGGACAGCCATCGTTACAGTAGCGGGTCTAATGAATTCGATGAAGTTAACAAATAAACAATTCTCAGATTTGAAAGTCGTTATTAACGGCGCTGGGGCTGCGGGTATAGCAATTATAAAGCTTCTTTATCATTTCGGCGTTCGTGACATGATTATGTGTGATTCCAAAGGTGCGATTTATGAAGGTCGCGACTACGGAATGAATGACGTGAAAGAAGAAATTGCTAAGATTACGAACAAAGACCGTAAAGATGGAGATCTTGCGTCTGTATTACAGGGAACGGATGTATTCATTGGCGTATCAATTGGTAATTTATTGTCGAAGGAAATGGTGGAAAGCATGAATGACAATCCGACCATCTTCGCAATGGCCAACCCTGACCCTGAAATCCTACCAGAGGATGCGAAAGAAGCGGGAGCGAAAGTCATTGGGACAGGTCGCTCAGACTTTCCGAACCAAGTCAATAATGTACTGGCTTTCCCAGGTATCTTCAGAGGTGCATTGGACGTACGAGCAACTCGCATCAACGAGAAGATGAAGATTGCTGCAGCGGAAGCGATTGCCTCCTTGGTAAGTGAGGACGAGCTAAGTCCAGATTACGTAATTCCAGCTCCATTTGATACGCGTGTCGCACCTGCAGTTGCGGCTGCAGTAGCGAAAGCTGCGATGGATTCTGGTGTTGCAAGACGACAAGTCGACCCAGCAGAAGTGGCGGAGAAAACGCGTCAACTTGCATTAATTGAAGAGTCATAAGTAAAGACTGGGGAGGAAGTGTCCTTTCTCCCCTGTTTACTTGTGTACAAAGAGGAGTGATCCTGTCTGTGTCAACTCAATCAAAATCGAAAGTTTATGAAGAGGTTTTGAATGAGATCAGACGACTTATTGAAATTCAAGAGCTTGTCCCTGGTGACAAACTTCCATCTGAGCGTGAAATGGCTGAACAACTTGTTGCCTCCAGATCTTCGGTGCGGGAAGCGTTACGAGCAATGGAACTTCTTGGGCTTATTGAAACCCGTCGTGGAGAAGGAACCTTCCTAAGGGCTTACAGTCCGTACCATATGGTTGAACTTCTATCTGCCTTTATTCTTCAACAAGGGAAGACGAAGGATAATTTGAAGCAAACGAAGTATATTGTGGAGAAAGAAGCAGCTAAACAAGCGATGGAACGGTTGGACTCCTCTCATTTCATGCAATTAGAGAAACTTCTGAAGGAATTCGAGGAGTCGTCTGATACCATTCATTTCGAATTTTTTTCATTACTCTTCGAGGTGTTGGATAATGACCTATTTTATAGAATTTGGAGATTGATGGAGGAGTTCTCAAAGACTGTTCATCAGCCAGTCTATGAAATACGCACATATACCGCCCTTTTAGAGGCGCTAAAAAGGAAAAACGAGCAGGACATTAACGACTTATGTTCCGCTCTCTATGAAGAATAATGACCATAGGTAAAAGACAAAATTCTACAGTACTTTTACTGGTTTTGCATTAAAGTATAGAGAGACAAGCTTTATGTGGTCTAAAGGAGGAATTACCTTGCTTAAGGACTTTTTTAGCAAGAAGAAAAAATATGCGTCGATTCCCCGTGAAGAGGCGAAGCAAGATATCCCAGAAGGGCTCATGCAAAAATGCCCAAACTGCCAGAAAATTTTCTACCGTAAAGAGCTAAGTAAAGCTCAAAACGTATGCCCAAATTGTGATTTCCACCATCAACTATCCGCATACGAGCGGATTGAAGGCTTAGTAGAAGAAGGCACCTTTACAGAGTGGGACCAAGGACTATTATCTGATAACCCGCTTCAATTCCCAGGTTACGAGGAGAAGGTTCAGAAAGACCGAGAAAAGACAGGGCTTAATGAAGCTGTCGTAACTGGTAAAGGTTCGATTGAAGGCGTAGAGACTGCTCTAGCTGTGATGGATGCGCGCTTCCGAATGGGAAGTATGGGCTCTGTTGTGGGCGAGAAGATTGCAAGAGCAATTGAGCAAGCTCGTAAAGACAATCTTCCATTTATCATCTTTACAGCAAGTGGTGGGGCGAGAATGCAAGAAGGCGTGCTAAGTCTCATGCAGATGACCAAAACGTCTGTAGCCATCAAGCGTTTTAGTGAAGCAGGAGGTTTAATGATCTCAGTCATGACCCATCCCACAACAGGAGGGGTTTCTGCAAGCTTTGCGTCAATTGGAGACTACAACTTTGCAGAACCAGGTGCATTAATCGGGTTTGCGGGCCGACGCATTATCGAACAAACGATAAGAGAGGAACTACCTGAAGACTTTCAAACAGCTGAATTCCTCCTTAAACATGGCCAGCTCGACCAAGTCATCCATCGTCATGACATGAAAGAAACATTAAGTACGATACTCGATATCCACACAACAGGAGGAGACGAGGTATGAAACAAGTCTTAGAATTTGAAAAGCCTGTTATGGAATTAAAAGAAAAGATCTCAGAGCTCAAAAATTTCACAGCTGATAGTGATATTGACTTAACTGAAGAAATTCAAACACTTGAGGAACGATTGGCAAAGCTTGAGCAAGATGTGTATGGGAATATGAAGCCGTGGGACCGAGTTCAAATGGCTCGTCATGGTGAACGACCAACGACACTTGATTATATTGAGCACTTATTTACAAATTTCCTTGAGTTTCATGGAGACCGACTCTACGGTGACGACGAAGCGATTGTATCTGGAATTGCTAAGTTTGACGGTCGGCCTATAACAGTTATTGGTCACCAGCGTGGGAAAGACACGAAAGAGAATCTTCGACGTAATTTCGGCATGCCTCACCCAGAAGGCTATCGAAAGGCGTTGCGTCATATGAAGCAAGCGGAGAAATTTAATCGACCGATTATTTGCTTCATCGATACGAAGGGTGCATATCCAGGGAAAGCCGCCGAGGAACGCGGTCAGAGTGAAGCCATTGCGAAGAACCTTATGGAGATGGCTGGAATCACGGTTCCAATCATTTGTATCGTTATTGGCGAAGGTGGAAGCGGAGGCGCCTTAGCGTTAAGTGTAGGTGACCGTCTGCATATGCTTGAGAATTCCACATACTCTGTAATCTCACCAGAAGGTGCGGCAGCGTTATTATGGAAAGATTCAACGTTAGCACAGAAAGCTGCGGAGACGATGATGATTACATCTTATGACTTGAAGAAGCTGGATGTAATTGATGATATTATTTCAGAACCTAAAGGTGGGGCTCATCGTGATGTAGCGCTTCAATCCCGTCATATTCGTCAAACAATCGAGCGTAGTATGAAAGAATTACTAGCCTTGCCAGAAGATGAATTACTTGAACAAAGATGGGAAAAATATAAAAAGATAGGTGCATATCGCGGAGATGAAGCCTAAAATGAGCGTGCAACAGCCTTGTTGCACGTCTATGTTTTTTGTTTTTACATTTTTCCTGTTGTCGGATAAATGATGAAAGGGTAAAATTAGTTTTTGGTTCATCCTTCATTTGACCTGAATCGTATGATTTAGGAAAACCGATAAAGGGAATTTAGTTGTCAGAGAAGCAATGAAAGAAGTATGGTATTCTTAGAGGACAGTCTAAATTTTTTATGAACTATAGTAACGAGGTGATATTGGATGAAGAAAATTGGGGTTCTAACGAGTGGTGGAGATGCTCCAGGTATGAATGCAGCCATCCGTTCTGTTGTCCGTAAAGCCATTTACCATGATGTTGAAGTCTATGGTATTTATTACGGTTATCAAGGTTTAATCGATGGTCATATCGAAAAAATGGAGCTAGGTTCTGTTGGTGACATTATCCAACGCGGTGGGACGAAGCTTTACACAGCACGCTGTGAAGAGTTCAAAACACCTGAAGGTCGCCAAAAAGGGATTGACCAGTTAAATGAGTACGGCATTGAGGGACTTGTTGTCATTGGTGGCGACGGTTCATTCATGGGTGCAAAGAAATTAACAGAAGCGGGTTACCCGTGTATTGGGGTACCTGGAACAATCGATAACGATATTCCACTAACAGATTTTACAATCGGCTTTGACACAGCCATTAATACGGTTATTGAAGCAATTGATAAAATTAGAGATACAGCGACTTCTCATGAACGTACATATGTTGTGGAAGTAATGGGAAGAGATGCTGGTGATATTGCTCTTTGGACAGGTCTTGCTGATGGTGCAGAAAGTATTCTAATTCCTGAAGTCGAGGAAGACTTTGAAGATGTAATTGACAGACTGAAGCGTGGGCACGAGCGCGGGAAGAAGCACAGCATCATTATCGTCGCAGAGGGTATGGGAAGTGGCTTTGATTACGGCAAGCGTATTCAAGAGGCAACGGATCTAGACACTCGTGTGACAGTGCTTGGACATACACAGCGAGGTGGATCACCAACCGCTTTCGACCGTGTATTGGCAAGCCGACTTGGTGCGCGCGCAGTCGACCTATTGCTTGAAGGGAAAGCAGGACGCATGGTTGGGATTCAGAACAACCAGCTTGTTGACCATGACATTATTGAGGCACTTAACAACAAGCATCATCCTAGCCTTGATATGTATAAGCTATCCAAGGAATTATCCATTTAAGCAGACATCGCGTCTGGGAACGTTCTCAAATCATGAGATGATTGGGAGTATTTAAGAGGAGGTACAGAAATGAAAAAGACAAAAATTGTAAGTACGATTGGACCGGCTTCCGAAGCTACAGAAACTCTAGTACAGTTGATGGAAGCAGGTATGAATGTAGCACGCCTAAACTTCTCTCACGGTGACTTTGAAGAGCACGGAAACCGTATTAAGAATATCCGTGAAGCATCTAAGCGCACAGGTCGCACAACAGCGATCTTGCTTGATACGAAAGGACCTGAAATTCGTACAGGGCTATTCAAAGATGGCGGCACTTACCTAGAAAAAGGTTCTACTGTGTATATCACGATGGACCAAGACCATGAAGGAGACAAAGAGCGTTTCTCCGTAACTTATGAAGGCTTAATCAATGACGTTCATAAAGGCGGAAAAATCCTACTTGATGATGGTCTAGTTGAGCTAGAAGTGGAAGAAGTCTTAAAGGACCAGAACGAAATTAAAACTACGGTTCTTAACAATGGCCCAATCAAGAACAAAAAAGGTGTAAACGTACCAAACGTAAGCGTGCAACTTCCTGGAATCACAGATAAAGACGCTAACGACATTCTTTTCGGTGTTGAGCAAGATGTAGATTTCATCGCAGCTTCTTTCGTACGTCGTGCATCTGACGTGCTTGAAATTCGCGAACTACTTGAGAAGAATAACGCTTCTCACATTCAAATCATCCCTAAAATTGAAAACCAAGAAGGCGTTGACAACATCGACGAGATTCTTGAAGTCAGTGACGGCCTAATGGTTGCACGTGGTGACCTTGGTGTAGAAATTCCTGCAGAAGAAGTGCCTTTAGTTCAGAAGTCGCTTATTCGTAAATGTAACAAAGCAGGTAAACCTGTTATCACTGCGACTCAAATGCTTGACTCTATGCAACGTAACCCTCGTCCAACTCGTGCGGAAGCAAGTGACGTAGCGAACGCAATCTTCGATGGTACAGATGCGATTATGCTTAGTGGTGAGACAGCTGCCGGGGATTACCCAATTGAAGCAGTTCAAACGATGTATAACATCGCTGTTCGTGCTGAGCAGTCTCTAGATCATGATGTCATCTTAAACAACCGTACACGCGCAAGCGATGTAACAATTACAGATGCGATTAGCCAATCTGTAACGCACACGGCGATGAACTTAGATGTGAATGCCATTATCACACCAACTGAAAGTGGTCATACGGCGCGTAACATCTCTAAATACCGTCCTAAAGCTCCAATTGTAGCTGTAACATTCAGCGAGCGTGTACAACGCATGCTTTCTCTTGTATGGGGCGTACATGCGGTTACAGGTGAAAAGGCTGAATCTACGGATGATATGCTTGCGATCGCAATTGACGGCGGCCTAAGCACAGGACTATTTGACCGTGGTGACCGTGTCATCATTACAGCTGGAGTACCAGTAGGCGAAAGTGGTACAACAAACCTAATGAAAGTACACGTTGTAGGTGACGTACTAGCGAAAGGACAAGGAATTGGGCGTAAATCTGCTTTCGGACGTGCAGTGGTAGCGAAAACAGCTGACGAAGCGTTGAACAAAGTAGAAGAAGGCGACATCCTTGTAACAATCGGTACAGATAAAGACATGATGCCTGCGATTGAGAAAGCTGGAGCTCTTGTAACAGAAGAAGGCGGTCTTACTTCTCATGCGGCAGTTGTTGGCCTAAGCCTTGGAATTCCTGTAGTGGTTGGAGTAACAAACGCAACTTCTACAATTCAAGACGGAAGCGACATTACGATTGACTCTTCTCGTGGAGATATCTACGAAGGTCATGCAAGTGTCCTTTAAGTGATAAACTTGAGATAAACAAAGCCCCTCAAGGAAAGGATGATCCTTTTCTTTGAGGGGTTTTTGTGCAAGAAGTTATGATGTAACGTCATGTCTAGTATAATAGAGGCAAGCTTACTTCTTGAAAGGAAGATGGCATATGTTTCGTTGGTTACTATTATTTATTCTGATTGTACCTGCCCTTGAGATTGGTGTACTTATCTGGGCTGGCAACTTAGTGGGCCCGTGGTGGGTGATCCTGCTCATTATTCTAACCGGTATCTTAGGTGCATACTTGGCAAAGCAACAAGGTTTAGAGACCTTAAATCGAGCGCGTACCCTTATGAATCAGGCTCAAGTTCCTCAAGATGAGATATTTGATGGTATTTGTATTCTAATTGGAGCGGTTGTACTGTTGACGCCTGGATTTATCACGGATGCAATTGGATTTACGCTACTCTTGCCAGCAACACGAGCGCCTATCCGTCATGCTCTAAAACGAACAGTACGAAAAATGATGGAGAATGGTCAAATTACAATCTTTAGAAGGTTTTAATAAAAAGGAGGGAGCTCTTCGTGAGCTTCCTCCTTTTATTGATTTGATGATCCGTAAATAAATGTCCAGAGCTTCTCAAATAGCTTTGCTTGATGGAGTGTGTTGATGAATACTAAGACAACTGGTCCGACAAGTAATCCAAGGAACCCGATTAACTTATAGCCAACAAATAGCGCAAGTAAAGTTGCAAGTGGGTCTATTCCGATATTACTCGACAATACTTTAGGCTCCATCATTTGTCGTTGTACGATTACGATGATGTAGAGGATGGCAAGACCAATCGTCATGAAATAGTTTCCTGTAAAGAACATATACAACATCCACGGAATGAAAATTAAGCCTGTTCCTAAGTAAGGCAGCAAGTCCACGATTCCAGTGATCACTGCAATTGTAATCGCATATTCCACTCGTAAGATGACCAATCCTAATAGAACAATGAAAGCCGTAATGGAAATTAAGGTGAATTGAGCTCTAATGAAACCGACGAGTGCTTGCTTCAATCCTTGGAAGACAGTCTCGGTAGATTGAATAACGGACGCTGGAAATAGTTTAGTTGCAAATTGACTAAATCGCTCCCAGTCTTTGCTTATAAAAAAGGCGCTGAGTAAAGAAAAGACCAAGACAGTTGCAAATTCAGGAAGCTTCCCGAGCTGCATTGGAATCCACTCAAGGATGGACTTTAAGATTGTAGCCCCGCTCTCTGCAACATTGGTGCCAATCTGTTGTACTTGTTTCAAGACTTCACTTTGTTGCTTTGCATCCAAAGTACTTAACAATGAAGTAAGTGATTCATATACAGGGAGGATCTGTGATGTGACAAATTGTTCTACATACGTTACAAGAGACTTGAAATGGACTGGAAGTTGAGTGGCTAAATGAGTCGTTCCGTTAATCAACTCAACGACGACGATTGTCATAATACCGATAAGAGAAGCTACGATGAACAGTAGCGTCACCATGACAGCTACCGTTCTAGGTAACTTCACCTTCTCTTCTAGTAGGCGGACGAGCGGGTGAATCAGGAACGCAATGCCTAATCCAATGAGAAAGGGATACGTATATAGAGATACATAGTAAAGTGCCACGAACAAACCCGCTGTAACAAGTAACACGATCAAGAAACGGACGATTCTCCACAAATAAACCATGTAGTGCTGGTCCACTATTTGCCACCCCTTTTGCCGCATAGAGTAGAAAAATGCAGCTATGGTAAGATGAGGAAAGAATGATAATTTAGGATAGGAGGGCTTCTGGTTGATCTCACCATCTACAATCTTTCTACTAATTCTATTTATATTAGGATATATAGGGAAAAATCAGTCAATTATGCTAGCTGTGTATATTTTATTTGGTATTAAACTACTGAAATTGGACGATAAAGTGTTTCCATACTTAGAAGCAAAGGGAATTAGTATAGGCGTTACGGTGATTACGATTGCAGTCCTTGTTCCCATTGCAACAGGAGAAATTGGGTTTAAAGAGTTGTGGACGAGTGTGAAATCCTATTATGGCTGGATTGCACTTGGTGCAGGGGCATTTGTAGCTTTAATTGCGAAGAATGGACTCACTCTATTGGCGGACGACCCGCAGCTAACCACTGCTCTTGTCATCGGCACCATCTTAGCTGTTGTCTTCTTTAACGGAGTGGCAGTAGGACCATTAATTGGAGCTGGAATTGCATATATGACGATGAAAATTGTCGACACATTCTTAAAAATTATAGGTTAGATTGGCGTAATATCAGGGGAATTCCTACACTAGTAGGAATTTTCTTTATAATTTAAACGGTTTCAATTCACAAAAATCTGAACATTGTTTATAATTGGAGATGGGGATGACTTCCTACTATTCAGTTAGGATATTAGTTAAGCGTTTTCTTAATGGAAGTTAAGAGAACGTACATGGGGAAATTTATTTGAAAAGGGGAGAGATTACATGGCAGTGACTAGAGGTCTTGAAGGGGTTATTGCAACTGAATCTTCTATTAGTTCAATTATCGATGATGTACTCACATATGCGGGTTACAATATTGATGATTTAGCAGAACATTCTAGTTTTGAAGAGGTTATCTATCTACTATGGAACAATAAACTTCCAACTTTTGAAGAATTAGCTGAGTTGAAGCAACAATTGAATAAGGAAATGAGATTGCCTGAAGGAGTCATAAACCACCTTAAGTCTTATGACTTAAAGTCTGTTCATCCTATGGCAGCACTTCGTACAGCCATCTCCATTCTTGGGTTATATGACGAAGAGTCAGATGTAGTAGAAGGAGAAGCGAATAAACGTAAGGCTATTCGTATTCAGGCCAAGCTTCCTTCCATTGTGACAGCTTTCGCACGCATTCGAAATGGCGAAGAGCCAGTACAACCAAAGGAGAACCTTAGCTTTGCGGCTAATTTCCTTTATATGCTGAAGGGCAAAGACCCTGAGGATATAGAAGTAGAAGCCTTTAATAAAGCACTTGTTCTACACGCTGATCATGAATTAAATGCATCCACGTTCACCGCTCGTGTGTGTGTGGCAACTCTATCTGATGTGTATAGTGGAGTTACTGCTGCAATTGGAGCGCTTAAAGGACCGCTTCATGGTGGTGCGAACGAGCGTGTAATGCAAATGCTAACGGAAATTGGTAGTGAAGAGAACGCCATCCCTTACATTGACGAGAAGTTCCAAAATAAAGAGAAGATTATGGGCATGGGACACCGTGTATATGAGAATGGTGATCCACGAGCCAAGCATTTGAGAGAAATGTCTAAAGAATTAACGAAAGTAACGGGTCAGTCTAAATGGTATAACATGTCTATTAAGATTGAAGACTATATTAAAGAAAACAAAGGCCTGCCAGCTAATGTGGACTTCTACTCTGCTTCTGTTTACCACAGTCTAGGTATTGAACACGATTTATTTACTCCAATCTTTGCTGTCAGTCGTGTTTCTGGATGGTTAGCTCACATTCTAGAACAGTATGAGAACAACCGTCTGATTCGCCCACGAGCAGACTATACAGGAAAAGAAGGTCAATCTTACATTCCTATTGAGCAGCGCTAAAAGCACTTGATGAAACAGGCTGGGAGATGACCTTCCTTGCCTTGTTTCTCTATGTATATTTTGCCAAAGTGTGTTTCTTTATCGTATGATGAAAACGTAATCTACTAGATTATAAGACTATTAGGAGGGATTCTTGTGGCACAAGGAGAAAAAATCACGGTAACAAATGGGGAACTGAACGTACCAAACAAACCAATTATTCCGTTCATTGAGGGTGACGGTATTGGTCCAGACATCTGGGCAGCAGCTCGTAGAGTCATTGAAGCAGCCGTTGATAAGGCGTATAACGGTGAGCGTGCCATTGAGTGGAAGGAAGTTTACGCGGGTCAGAAAGCTTATGACCGCACGGGGGAATGGCTTCCTAAAGAAACGTTAGATACAGTACGAGAATATCTAATTGCCATTAAGGGGCCTCTTACTACACCAGTTGGTGGTGGAATTCGTTCTTTGAACGTTGCTCTTCGTCAAGAACTTGACCTATTCACATGCCTACGTCCAGTTCGCTATGTGGACGGCGTACCTTCACCGGTTAAACGCCCTGAAGATACTGACATGGTCATCTTCCGTGAGAATACGGAAGACATTTATGCTGGTATTGAATGGCAGAAAGGTACACCAGAAGTGAAGAAGGTTATTGATTTCTTACAGAACGAAATGGGTGTACATAATATTCGTTTCCCTGAAACGTCTGGTATTGGAATTAAACCAGTGTCAGAAGAAGGGACAAAACGTCTTGTTCGTGCTTCAATTGAGTATGCACTTCGTGAAGGCCGTAAGAGCGTAACCCTTGTTCATAAAGGGAACATCATGAAGTTTACAGAAGGTTCCTTTAAGTCTTGGGGATATGAAGTGGCTCATGAAGAGTTTGGCGATAAAGTCTTCACATGGCAGCAATACGACCAAATTGTTGAAGAACAAGGTAAGGAAGCAGCGAACAAAGCTCAGGATGCAGCGGAAGCAGAAGGCAAGATCATTGTGAAAGATGCGATTGCAGATATCTTCTTGCAGCAAATTCTAACTCGTCCAAAGGAATTCGATGTCGTGGCTACAATGAACCTAAACGGGGATTACATTTCTGATGCCCTTGCAGCACAAGTGGGCGGAATCGGGATTGCTCCAGGTGCGAACATCAACTTTGAGACTGGTCATGCTATCTTTGAAGCAACTCACGGGACTGCACCAAAGTATGCTGGCCTAGATAAAGTAAATCCATCATCTGTTATTCTTTCTGGAGTGCTAATGCTTGAGCACCTAGAGTGGAGAGAGGCAGCTGATCTAATCGCGAACTCAATGGATCGTACAATTGGAAGTAAGACCGTAACGTACGACTTTGCTCGTATGATGGAAGACGCAACAGAAGTGAAGACTTCTGAGTTTGGTGATGCTTTAATTCAGAACATGGATGCATAAATAACTGAACTTTGAAAGGGGAAGATGACTGTGACCATTAACAGAAAGAAAGTTTCTGTAGTAGGAGCCGGATTTACTGGAGCAACAACAGCTTTCTTAATTGCGCAAAAGGAATTGGCTGATGTCGTGCTTGTAGATATCCCGGACAATGAAAACCCAACTAAGGGGAAGGCGCTTGATATGTTAGAAGCAAGCCCTGTTCAAGGCTTTGATTCTAATGTGACGGGTACAAGCGATTACGCCGATACGAAAGATTCAGATGTTGTCATCATCACAGCAGGGATGGCTCGTAAACCAGGAATGAGTCGCGATGACTTGGTTGCGAACAACGCTGGAATTATGAAGAGCGTGACACAGCAAATCGTGAAGCATTCTCCTGAGACGACGATTATTGTACTAACTAACCCTGTTGATGCGATGACATATACGGTCTTTAAAGAATCTGGTTTCCCTAAAAACCGTGTCATCGGTCAAAGTGGTGTATTGGACACAGCTCGTTTCCGCACGTTCATCGCACAAGAGTTGAACATGTCAGTGAAGGACATTACTGGTTTTGTTCTTGGTGGTCATGGCGATGATATGGTTCCACTTATTCGTTATTCTGCAGCTGGGGGAGTTCCACTTGAGAAGTTGATCTCACCAGATCGCCTAGAGGAGATTGTTGAGCGTACTCGTAAGGGTGGAGGAGAGATTGTCAACCTGCTTGGGAACGGAAGCGCGTATTATGCTCCGGCGGCAGCCATTACCGAAATGGCAGAAGCTATCTTAAAAGACCAGCGTCGTGTATTGCCTTCTATCGCTTACCTTGAAGGAGAATACGGCTACTCAAACATCTACTTAGGTGTACCAACTATCCTTGGTGGTAACGGTCTTGAAGATGTAATTGAGCTTGATTTGACTGCTGATGAGAAAGAAGCACTAGATAAATCAGCAAACTCTGTTAAACATGTTATGAGCGTAGTAGACGCTTAATCTTTATTTAGGAAAACTCGGTTGCGATAACCGAGTTTTCCTATTATAGTTAAAGAAAGCGTTTACAAAGGAGTGGGCGTATGATTGGGAAAAAGCGAAAGCTCGGTAAGAAGATTCAGCAGATTGAAATCGGAGAACGTGTTCAACATGATCATGCGATTAAAGATCAAGATATCTTGCTCTATTCAGGCCTCACAAATGATGCGAACCCTCTTTGCATCCAACATGACTATGCCTCACAGACCTCCTTTAAAAGACCAATTGTTCCAACTGCCATGTTAACGGGAATTGTCACTTCACTCGTTTCCCGAGAACTACCTGGACCAGGTTGTTATATTCAAGATATTCATCTTTCATTCCCGACACCTACGTATCACTACCGAAATGTATCCCTTCAATTAACTGCCCAGAGCATGAACGTAGATCAGAACGAACTTGTCGTACAGGTACATGCTTCTAATGAGGAAGGTGAAGACCTAATCACTGGTACACTAACGGTGCAGCCGCCGAAAGAAGTGGATGCGTTGAATGGAACTTCTCTCGATAATTTCTACTAAACCTTACTGCTCAAGCAGTAAGGTTTAACTTTGTTTAAATGAAGATGCGGTTCATATGTTAAAATCACATCGAGGTGATGATATGAGTTTTTATGTACCGTTATTAATTATTGGAGGTTTGACAGGCTTACTCCTAATGGGGATATTGAAATCGATTCGAAAGAGTAGCTGGTACCATGCTGCCCGTCTTACTCTTCTCGTTAGCGCCCTGTCTGTTGTGGCTAGCTATTTCGTCTATAGTGGAGAAGAAGGAGTCATTTACATGTTTCTAAGTATAGGGCTTGGAATTGGCCCGCTACTTACGTTTATTGTAAAGAGCCTTAAAACAAACTAAATGTAAATTCCCTGAAAATATTACGTTAAGAAACAGTAAAGTAAAAGGATAGGGTGAAGTTATACCTTTTGAAAACCTTATTCTCATTGTATGATAAATGTTAAGACATGATTTCATATGTGCTTGTGTGAAGAACTTTGAACTGAGGTGTAGAAATGGCACAGAGAATTTTAATAGTTGATGACGAAGAATCCATTGTGACTCTACTTAAATATAATATTGAGCAGTCTGGATTTGAAACAGAGGTTGCTTATACTGGACGCGAGGCATTGGACCAGGCTAATGAACAATCCTTTGACCTTATTGTGCTAGATGTAATGCTTCCGGAAATGGACGGGATGGAAGTGTGTAAGCAATTGCGCCAGAAGCAGGTTGATACACCAATCTTAATGTTGACTGCGAAAGACGATGAGTTTGATAAGGTGCTCGGTTTAGAATTAGGTGCAGACGATTACTTAACCAAGCCGTTTAGCCCAAGAGAAGTTGTAGCACGCATTAAGGCAATCCTTCGTCGCAGCATCGCCCGTGTCAACGAAACAAAAGACGACATGGAAGAAATCGCGTTGGGCGACTTAAAGATCTATCCTGAACAATACGAAGCAACCATTAAAGGGCAAGGACTTGAATTTACGCCGAAAGAGTTCGAACTGCTCCTCTACCTAACGAAGAACAAGGGCCGAGTATTGTCGCGTGATCAATTGCTAAGTGCCGTATGGAATTATGATTTCGTAGGGGATACGCGAATTGTGGATGTTCACATTAGCCACCTTCGTGAAAAGATTGAGCCAGATACGAAGAAGCCGGTATACATTAAAACGATACGCGGTTTAGGGTATAAGATGGAGGATCCAACGAGAGATGCGTAATACATACTCCCGCCCATTCTTAACGTATTCCATTTTAGCAATTTTGCTCATGCTAGGACTCGGTTTGATACTTGGTCAGTTGACGAGGAATTTTGTCGTGGATGTGATTGAAGAACGGGTTGAGGATGAAGCCGTTTTCCTCTCCAACACCCTTGAAGGGCAATCGGATCTTCGAGATTTGGATGGGTTGAGCAGAGATTTAGATCTTGGACTGGCGTTTATATCTAGCTCTGGAGAAATACTTCATAATTCAGCGAGCGAGAAGCTTGAGTTAACAGATGTAGAAGATGAGCATTTTAAGGCTTACATGAATGAAATCGAGAATGGTGACCATCGAAATAAGCAAGGTACCATTAAGGAGAATTTGTTTTTTTACCCGTTCGAAATTAACTCTCCTCAGCTAGAAGGTTCTTTAATCGTTGTTGTAACGATCGATTCGCTATCCAATATTACGAGCAATATTTGGTTGTTAATTGCTGCGACGCTTCTTATCGCAATCGTGGTCATGGTCATCCTTGGTAAGAATATCTTCGAGAAATACGTTAAACCGATTCGTTCTGCTTCTCGCGTTGCGAACGAATTGGCCGAAGGGAATTATCGAGCGCGAACTTACGAAGGGCACTTCGGAGAAGCGGCTCAGTTGACCCATTCCATTAACGTACTTGCCCGTAATCTACAAGAAATGACGATGCAACAGGAGATGCAGCAAGACCGATTAGAAGCGGTAATTAATAATATGGGGAGCGGCTTAATGCTGATTGATGAGAAAGGGTACATCAATCTTGTGAACCGTGCATTTCTAGAGAGTTTCGGTGGCGGGAAATTTGATTATCTAGGGTTCCTTTATTATGAGGCGGTTGACCAAGAAGAAATTCATAAATCAGTTAAATCCGTATTCATGACAGAAGACCGTGTACGAGAGTCCTTTATCCTTCCTCTGCAAATTGAGAGAAGGTTTATGGAAGTTGTCGGAGCTCCTATCTTTAGCGAAGGAAAGGAATGGAAAGGCGTTGTACTTGTCTTCCATGACATTACGGAGTTAAAGAATTTAGAGCAAATGCGTAAAGACTTCGTGGCCAACGTATCTCACGAATTAAAGACCCCAATTACATCCATTCGTGGTTTCTCAGAGACGCTACTTGAAGGTGCAATGGATGATGCGGGACTGCGTGAGCAATTCCTCTCTATTATACTGAAGGAAAGTCAGCGACTCCAATCACTGATTACAGACCTGTTGGAACTATCCAAGCTTGAGAAAGAAGAATTCCAACTTCAGCTTGAACAAGTTCAAATTAAGGAATTGATTGAAGATATTGTGCCAATCGTTCTGCACCAAGCTCAAGAGAAAGGCGTTTCCTTAGAAACAGACCTCACTGTGAACCCGGTGATTGAGGGTGATTCAGCACGTTTGAAACAAGTCATCATCAACTTGATTACAAATGCCATTAACTATACACAACAAAGTGGTTCTGTGTATGTCCACTTAAGTGAGTTACAGCATGAAATCAAGATTGCTGTAACGGATACAGGAGTTGGAATCCCTGAAGAGGACATTCCAAGAATCTTCGAGAGGTTCTATCGTGTAGACAAGGCTAGAAGTCGTAATTCTGGTGGTACTGGGTTAGGGCTTGCCATCGTGAAACACATCGTTGAAGCTCACCAAGGTCGTATTGAGGTAGAAAGTGTTTATGAAGAAGGTACGACATTCTACATTTATCTTCCAAAAAGTTTACTAAAAGTTAACAAACAGTTTAATTAGGTTTTATATTGTCTTGGTAAATTTACTATGAAACCCTTTCATCCAAGGTGTTTTCTTTTTTTGACGGAAGCCCATCCCGCTTCCGTTACTTACCTTGAGTCCAGTGCACATTTGTGCACTGGCTTTTTTATTTATGGTGGGATATTTTTGAAACTATTCTGCTCGATCGTCCGTACCTAGTACTACACAAGTAATAGGGGGAGAGACGATGACGCTTAAGCAAATTTATATGTATATGGGGCTGTTAGTAGGCATCATCTTGTTAGGGGTCGTTGCGATTACGAGTTGGTATACCGTAGATGAGTCTGAACAAGCAGTTATTCTTACATTTGGAGAGGCTGAAGAGAGCATTACCCAACCTGGTCTTCACTTTAAAATGCCGTGGCCTGTTCAATCTGTAGAGAAATTATCGAAAGAAACCTTTAGTCTAGACTTTGGATTCAGTGATGAAGATGGTGAAAAAGCCAACGAAGTTAAGATGATTACAGGAGACGATTACATTGTGATGGCTGATTTAGTCGTTCAATGGAAGATAACGGAACCAAATAAATACTTATTCAATGCAACAAATCCTGAACATATTCTGAACAATGCGACCTCCGCTTCCTTAAGAGGAGTAATTGGGAGTTCTGAGATTGATGAAGCGTTAACGAACGGAAAAGCAGATATTGAAAATCGAGTCCGAGAGAATTTGATTGGGTTAATTGAAACGTATGATATCGGCATCTCTGTTCTCGATGTGAAATTGCAAGAGGTAGACCTACCAAATGAAGACGTAAGAAAAGCCTTTACGAAGGTTACAGATGCGAAGGAAACGAAAAATACAAAGCAAAATGAAGCAGAAAAATATAAAAACCAACAGACTGAAGAAGCGTTAGGAGAGAAAGATGCAATTATCTCTCGAGCTGAAGGGGATAAAGTGGAGCGAATCGAGAAAGCCAAAGGGGACGTAGCTCAGTTCAACGCCTTGTACTCTGAATACGAGCAAAATAAAGAAGTTACAAGAGATCGTCTCATTATTGAAACGTTAGAAGATGTCCTTCCACAGGCGAAAATTTATATTATGAATGATGACGGCAATACGATGAAGTATCTACCGCTTGACCCAGCCAATACGAAGAAAGAAGTGGTTCCACCTAAAGAAGAACAAAATCAAGCGGAGGAAGGAGAATCTTCTAATGAGTGATGAGACGTTTCAAGAGGCGAATCAAAGCAATTCACAGATGGCAAGGCGCTTTATCAAGATTGGCTTAGGGGTGCTCGCGCTCGTCTTATTGTTAGTCGTGTTGTTTAACAGCTTTCTGATTGTCAAAGAAGGAGAATACAAAGTCATTCGTCAATTTGGTGAAGTTGTGCGGGTGGAAGACGACCCAGGCCTTAAGTTTAAAATCCCTCTCTTACAAACGGTAACGACCCTTTCGAATAAGCGGATGGTTTACGATGTGACTGAGAAAGAAATCAACTCCCTTGATAAGAAACGAATGATTATTGATAACTATTCAGTATGGGAAATCACCGACCCTGTCCAAATGATTAACAACGCTCGTACGGTTGTAAACGCTGAAACGAGGATGGGTGAATTTATCTTCTCTGTTGTACGATCTGAATTAGGTCAGATGAATCGTTCGGAGATTATTAATGAGGAAGAATCATCAAGAGGACATCTAAATGAACAGGTGACAAAACGTGTGAACGAATTGCTTGAACGAGACCAGTATGGAATCAGGGTCGTAGATGTACGAATTAAGCGCACAGATTTACCTGATGAGAACGAAGCAGCAGTCTACAATCGAATGATTTCAGAACGTGAATCGAAAGCTCAAGAATATCTCTCTCAAGGTGATGCAGATAAGAAGCGGATCACCGCTGAAACAGATAAGAATGTAAAAGAGATGTTAGCCAAAGCCAATAAGGAAGCTTCAGAAATCCGGGCTGAAGGAGAACGTGAGGCAGCGCAAATCTATAACGATGCCTTCTCTAAAGATGCGGATTTCTATCAGTTGTATCGCACCTTAGACTCTTATAAGAAGACCATTAATGAAGAAACCACGATTATATTGCCACAAGATTCTCCATATGCTGAAATGCTAACTGGCTATTTCAATTAAGGAAAGATGGGCGTCTTTTTTCTTCTGCTACGGAACGTGGTAGAATAGAGGAAAATGACGCCTGTTTTTTTTATTTCTATAGCAACTAAAGGAGTGCCCACTATGACCAATAAACTTGTATTATTAGACGGTAATAGCATTGCCTATCGTGCGTTCTTTGCATTGCCATTGCTTAGTAACGATAAAGGCATACATACAAACGCAGTATATGGATTTACAACGATGCTGCTTAAAATTCTAGAGGACGAGCAGCCAAGTCATCTTCTTGTCGCCTTTGACGCGGGGAAGACAACCTTCCGTCATAAAACGTATGAAGAGTACAAAGGTGGACGTGAGAAGACGCCTTCTGAGTTATCCGAGCAATTCCCAGTCATTCGCGAATTGTTAGATCATTTCGGGATCCGTCATTACGAGCTTCCACAGTATGAAGCAGATGACATTATCGGAACACTAGCACGTCAAGCTGAGCAAGAAGGCTTTGACGTGAAAGTCATAAGTGGAGATCGTGATTTGCTCCAATTAGTATCAGAACGAGTATCCGTAGCCATGACGAAGAAGGGAATTACGAACATCGAGACGTATACGCCTTCCTTTATGGAAGAGAAGGTGGGAGTACGAACCGATCAATTTATTGATTTGAAGGCACTCATGGGGGATAGTTCAGACAATATCCCAGGTGTACCGGGAGTTGGGGAGAAGACAGCAGTAAAGCTATTAACTCAATTTGGCAATCTCGATAGCATATACGACAACTTGGACCAAGTTAGTGGGAAGAAGTTGAAAGAGAAGCTAGAAACGAATAAAGAGGAAGCGTATATGAGTCAGCAACTTGTAACGATTGAAGTTGCAGCCCCTATTGAGGTCGGGCTAGCTGATGTGAATTATGATGGCTATGACACGACTGAGGTATCTCGATACTTTAAAGAACTAGGATTCCAGTCTTTAATGGGACGGATTACAGGTGAAGAGGTGGAAGAAGCTACTCCTGAAGATCTTCCTGAGCTACATTTCACCATTCTTGAAGAAGTTAAAGAGGAGCATCTTGGACAACCAGCAGCACTAGTAGTTGAGATGTTAGGTGAGAATTATCATACTGCTGAAGTTGAAGGAATTGGGCTTGTTCATGAAGCAGGAGCGTACTTTATTCCAACTTCTGTCGCAATGGAATCAGAACTCTTCAAGAGTTGGTTAGAGGATTCACAACAAGAGAAATATGTATTTGATTCAAAGAAAACATATGTTGCATTAAAGCGATTTGGAATTGAAGCGAATGGGCTTTCCTTTGATCTATTAATCGCCTCTTACCTGATTAATCCGTCTGAGAACCATCACGATATCCCGTCTATCAGCCAGCGTACGTTAAAGACGCCAATTTCGTATGATGAGAATGTGTATGGCAAAGGGGCGAAAATGAAGGTTCCTGAACAGAGCGTTCTCGCAGAGCATGTTGTAAGGAAGACAGATGCACTATTTCAGATGAAGTCACAAGTTGTGGAACAACTTCAAGAAAACGAACAAAGAGAGCTCTTCAATGAGCTTGAGATGCCACTATCCACAATCTTAGGGAATATGGAGCATACAGGTGTAAAGCTTGATTTAGAACGACTAAACGCAATGGGCGAAGAATTAAAAGAGCGCTTGGGTCAAATTGAATCAGACGTTTATGAGTTGGCAGGTGAAACCTTTAACTTGAACTCACCGAAACAGCTAGGCCCAATCCTATTTGAAAAGCTAGAACTCCCGGTTATTAAAAAGACTAAGACGGGTTACTCGACATCGGCTGATATACTAGAGCAATTGCGTGATAAGCATGAAATCATTCCTAAGATTCTAATCTACCGTCAACTTGGCAAGCTGCAGTCCACTTATATTGAAGGATTGCTGAAGCTTGTGACAGAAGATGAGCACAAAATCCATACTCGTTTCAACCAAGCGCTAACCCAAACGGGTCGTCTCAGTTCGACTGAACCGAACTTGCAGAACATTCCAATTCGATTAGAAGAAGGACGTAAGATTCGTCAAGCCTTTATCCCTTCTGTATCAGGTTGGAAAATCTTTGCCGCAGACTACTCTCAAATCGAATTGCGCGTATTAGCACATATCGCGAACGACGATAAGTTGATTCAAGCCTTTAATGATAGTGAGGACATTCACACGAAAACGGCAATGGATGTCTTTCATGTTAATAAAGAAGACGTAACAGACCAAATGCGTCGACAAGCGAAAGCGGTCAACTTTGGAATTGTCTATGGAATCAGTGATTTTGGCTTGTCTCAAAGCCTTGGGATCTCAAGGAAGGAAGCTAAAACGTTTATCGAACGTTATCTCGAGAGCTATCCTGGAGTAAAAGATTATATGGAAGAAGTCGTACAAAATGCGAAACAAACTGGTTACGTAACAACACTAATGAACCGTCGCCGTTACTTACCTGATTTAACAAGTCGTAACTTTAATCAAAAGAGTGCGGCTGAGCGTACAGCTATGAACACTCCTATTCAAGGCACTGCTGCAGACATTATTAAGAAAGCCATGATTGACTTGCATGAACGTCTTGAAGAAGAACAGTTCGAAGCGAATTTGTTGCTTCAAGTACACGATGAACTTATTCTAGAAGCTCCAGAACACGAACTAGAGAAATTGAAAGATGTTGTTGTCGATGTGATGGAACACACTATTGAATTGAGCGTGCCACTGAAGGTCGATTATTCTTATGGGCCTACGTGGTACGATGCAAAATAGAAGGAGGCACGAGTGCACCAATGCCTGAACTCCCAGAAGTTGAAACGGTTAAACGAACCTTAGACCAGCTTATCCTTAATAAAACCGTTCAAGATATTGAAGTGAAATGGGATAACATCATTCAAAGGCCGAAAGAGGTTCAAGAATTTATTGAACTGCTTGTTGACCAGACTGTTCAATCCGTATCGAGAAGAGGCAAGTTTCTTCTCATCTATTTTGATACTCATGTCCTTGTCTCCCATCTAAGGATGGAAGGTAAGTATGCGGTTCATCCAACAGATGCGGAGGTGGCGAACCATACCCATGTCCTCTTTCACTTTACCGATGGTACAGACCTCAGATATCAAGATGTGCGGAAGTTTGGTACGATGCATATCTTTCAAATCGGAGAGGAATTTAATCACGCGCCTCTGAATCAACTGGGACCAGAACCATTTAGCGACTCGTTTACAGCGGATTATCTTTATGAACGCTTGCACCGTACGAGTCGACATGTGAAGACGGCCCTCTTGGATCAGACCGTTGTGGCGGGGCTTGGCAACATCTACGTTGATGAAGTGTTATTCAACGCGGGCATTCATCCAATGAGGCGTGGGATGGACCTTACCCATGGTGAGACCGAAGTACTTGTGAAAGAAACGGCAGCTGTTCTAGCCTCCTCTATTGAACAAGGGGGCTCTACCATTCGTACTTATTTGAATTCACAAGGTCAAATTGGTTCGTTCCAGAAACAGCTGAACGTCTATTCAAAGGAAGATGAACCTTGTGTTACTTGTGGAGCACCAATTGTGAAGATGAAAGTCGGTCAACGAGGCACACACGTATGTCTTAATTGTCAGAAGTAACTGCGAACAGAATAGAACCCTCCTCCATATACTACTCGTAAAAAAACGGAGGAGGATTCTTTGTTTATGACAGAACTTGCGACATTACTCCTACTTGCGTTTGCTGTCAGTCTTGATAGTTTCACAGTAGGATTTACGTACGGGATGAGGAAGATTGTACTGTCATTTAAAGCAATCCTATTCATTGCGATAATTTCAGCAGGAACGTTTTTCGTGTCGATGCTGATAGGTAAATTTCTATCGTCTTTATTGTCGCCACATTACACAGAGTGGATTGGCGGCATGATTCTTATAGGGATTGGGACATGGGTTGTATTTCAAGTGTTCCGCTCGAACGAAGAAGACCATGAGCACCACCCTTACTTATTGAATTGGGAAATTAAATCGCTAGGCCTTGTTGTTCAGATACTGAGAACCCCAATGACAGCGGATATTGATCGTTCAGGTAAGATTAATGGCATTGAGATTCTATTGTTGGGTTTAGCTTTATCCATTGACGCGTTCGGTGCGGGGATTGGAGCAGCCTTGCTAGGATTTGCACCAGTGCTAACTGCCTTATTCGTGGCGGGGATGAGCAGTTTGTTTTTGTATGCCGGCTTAACAAGTGGGCGAATTCTGTCTTATTGGAGATGGATGCAGAATTTATCCTTTTTACCGGGTATTATTTTAATCCTACTCGGTGTAATGAAGATGACGTGAAAGAGAGGGGAGAGATCCCGTGAGTCTCGTAATTGGATTAACAGGAAGTATTGCAACGGGTAAGAGTACTGTTGCGTCTATGATTAAAGATATGAATATTCCGGTCATCGATGCTGATGAACTGTCAAGAGAAGTAGTCGAACCTGGTGAAGCAGCGTATCAGCAAATTAAAGAAACCTTCGGTGAAGGTGTGTTTCAAACGGATGGTTTCTTAGACCGTAAAGCGCTTGGGCGTATCATATTTAATGATGAAGAGAAACGAAAACAATTAAATGATATTGTACACCCTGCTGTCCGTGAGCGAATGCTTGAAAAGCGGGATGATTACGTAGAACAGGGGACACGCGCCGTTGTTCTAGATATACCTTTGTTATTTGAAAGTGGGTTATCTCACTATGTAGACCGTACATTAGTAGTGGCAGTTGATGAGGACACACAGCTTAAGCGACTAATGGAGCGAGATGAAAGTACAAGAGAAGAAGCGTTGAGTCGCATAAATGCCCAGATTCCAATCAGTGAGAAGGCTGAGATGGCAGATGCAGCGATAGACAACAGTGATACGAAAGAGCAGACGTTGCAACAGCTACAGTCAATCCTTTGGTATTGGGACGCTTGGGAAGGGACTGAGTAACCTCGGTCCCTTTTTTTATGTATACATAATCAGCAGTGGGAGTATGGTGATAGTGGCGGGAAGTATTGCCAAAAAAGGATGTCAATCTCGTTCTAATTGTGTTACACTTTTTATAAAATAAAATAAAAAGTATGGCATATTCGGAGAGGGGTAATGGATATGAAGGCACGCGTAGCGATTAATGGATTAGGTCGAATCGGTCGAATGGTATTTCGTCAGATTATAGAGGATGACCAACTGGAATTGGTGGCTGTTAACGCTAGCTATCCACCTGAAACGTTGGCGCACCTCGTTAAGTATGATAGTGTGCATGGTCAATTTAACGGTTCTGTGAAAGCGCTTAACAAAGGGCTAGAAGTAAATGGGAAGCTTGTGAAGCTCTTCTCTTCTCGTGATCCGAAAGAGCTGCCTTGGGCAGATGAAAATATTGATGTTGTCGTAGAAGCTACAGGTAAGTTTAAGACAAAACAGACAGCAGGTGCTCATATTGAGGCAGGTGCTAAAAAGGTAATTATTACAGCCCCAGGGAAAGATGTTGATGCAACAATTGTTATGGGGGTAAACGAAGATGACTACGATGCAAGTGCGCATCACGTTATTTCCAATGCATCCTGTACGACGAACTGTCTCGCCCCAGTCGTTAAGGTGCTTGATGACGCATTTGGAATCCAAAATGGCTTGATGACGACTGTTCACGCGTTTACAAATGACCAGAAAAACTTAGACAATCCACATAAAGACCTCCGTCGCGCTAGAGGGTGCACGCAGTCCATTATTCCAACATCCACTGGAGCAGCAAAGGCGCTCGGGCAAGTTCTTCCACACCTTGATGGGAAGATGCATGGTATGGCGCTACGTGTTCCTACGCCTAACGTATCATTAGTTGATCTTGTAGTAGATACAAAACAAGATGTCACGGTAGAGGAAGTGAACAACGCGTTCAGACGTGCTATGGAGGGGGAAATGGAAGGGATTATCCATTACTCCGATGAACCTCTTGTCTCTATAGATTACACAACTTCTGATTACTCTTCCATTATCGACGGCCTTTCCACTATTGTCATGGAAGACCGAAAAGTAAAAGTGCTCGCATGGTACGACAATGAATGGGGTTATTCAAGACGAGTCGTTGACCTTACAAAGAAAGTGGGAAACTTACTTCTATCAAAGGAAGAAGTAACGATGTAGGGGACGAGTAAGTACGGATAAGAATGAACGAATTCGCCAAAATAAGGACAGAGAGTGAGTGAACTCTTTGTCCTTTTTGGGTTTGGTTTGATTGCTGGGGGATTTGGGGGGAAGAGTGCTATTTTGTTTCCTTCCGTTGCTGACGGACCCGCCTGCGCTTTGTCGTCTAGCTCTGGCGGGTAGCAACTACGGAAATAAGCAATCTAGCTCCGTGAGGGAAGGGCACCTCACTGCGC
>NZ_KE384329.1:0-4292 GCF_000425205.1 Pontibacillus halophilus JSM 076056 = DSM 19796
TATAGGTTCATATCCAGTATCTAAGTCAAAAACATCAATTCCATTTGCATCTTCTTCTGTTTCATAAACCTTTACGAGCTTAGAACCGTTATTCTTCTTCAAATGTTTATCTAAACTAATTCCTTTTAGTTTCAATTCCGAAAGAGGTTTATATGTTGGGTTCCTACCAAAACTACCAATAGGAAGTTCTATATTTGCCCCAATAAAATGATGTAAAGTCATCTAAACACCCCTCTTCTTTATCCTTATTTTACCATAAAATAGTTAAATCCTTTGTTTAACATTACTGCCCCGTTAGTTTAAGTACATTCCTTCACAAAGTCTACATATGTAGTTGTTCATTAAGCCTTTCGATCCTACAAAATCTTACAATTAACTATACTAAATAACTTAGGTTTTGACCATGGTTTTAGCATCATTTTAACTTGTGGACAATAGCTGTTGTCCAGTTGCTCATTCCTATGCTAAAACCGTTGTTATTTTTAACGTTAAACCATCGAAACCCTAGTCATATCACTAAAAACAAACATGCGAATTCCTATGTGAATTCGCATGTTAAAAGCCTTGCTATTTTCATTTTTCTACCTCTGAACCGAACTACTTACACACATGTGGGTGCTTTTTTTTTACGCAATAAGGCGGTTTTTTGTTAGAGGTTCCGCTTATGTGCGTTTTTTCATTTGTTTCGAAAGGATAATCTCATGTTGAGATTGTTGGGTTTCTCCGTTAATTTGGGCCTTCGAGTGCTTTGGGTTGGCTCTCGGAGACTGGAATGGGTCACTATAAAGGTTGTCAAAAAAGGATTTATCCGGTTTACGTGTATAGTTTTTGGATATCATTACAAGCGCCTCCTATTTATTTCGGTGAGAAGACTTGTTCATACGTTCCTGTGGATTTTGGTTGATGGTGCCGTTCGCACGCTTTGGTGCATACTCTGCCTTTGCTCTTGGTTCACCATCAAATTGCTGTTGGTCACTTGGAAAATGGGATTGTTTGTTACGTGCCATCTTAAACCCTCCTGACTTTCCCCAATTGGATTGAGGATAGTATTAGTATGTGCTGAGACACTAGACGTATGTGATACAATGGGGAAGAATTGAATGGTAATCCACAAGGAGAATGAACATGAACGACACATATAAACGATTAACGCAACATCTGCTTGAACGAAACAACGAATTAACGCACGATCAGGCTCGAGAATGGGTTGAATCGTTATGGGAGGACTTTGAAGCAACGCGTGCGAAGGCGGGTCGACAGTATCAAGGGAAAGAAGTAACAGAGCGTGTGGTACGACAGTGGATTGACAGCCTTGGACCTCGTTTAAATGAGTTTGCTTCTAATAATCCGAAGTACAAGCATTTATTACAGAAAAAAGACGAATCATAAGAAAAGATGACCCTTTAAAGGAGTCATCTTTTCTTATGATGATGTTGGCATCGTATCCAACTTTTTCTGAAGTTTCTCTTCAGAGAAGATCCAACCTGTATAGGAAGAGAGAATTTCTAAGTCATCGTCTAATGTGACTACGGCAACAAACGGATAGCGTCCCTTTGAGCGGTAACGTAAGTCAGTGAAGCGAACTTCCGTGTGATGGTCGTGCTCAACGATTGTCCAACGATAGACAGGAGAGAAATGGAGGAATGCTTCCACATGGTGGTCCGTAATCGCTTTCTCCATAACGGGCATCTCTGGCAGTGGCTTCTTGTGAAATTCATCAAGTATCGTAATCGTGCCATTCTCAGATTTCCCTACGTAGAAGTGTGTAGGAGTTGTAATGGCAAGACGAAAGTGTCGGTTACGCATCGTAGGTGAAGTAACAATTTGTTCAACATCAGGAAATCTTGCTTCAACCTGTTTCGTAATCTGCCGTTTATCTAGATAGCGCTTCACATAATAAAGGAATAAGACGAAATAGACCGTTAGGAACGTGTAGCCGGGGTCTGCCCCAAACATCCATGTGAGTATACCGATTATATGAAATAAGAAGATGTACGGATCAAACGTATTTATGATGCCCCAAGCAACCCAGCGCTCCGAGAAAGGGCGATAAGCTTGCGTGCCATATGCGTTAAATAAATCGACAAAGACGTGGAGAATAACGGCAAGAAAGCTCCACAGCCATAAATGTAGGAAGTTAACTTCTGGTACGAAGAGAAAGATAAGTGCAGGGATTGAAATGCCCCAAAACAATACTGCGGGAATAGAATGGGTAATCCCTCGGTGATTCCGAATGTAGACAGCATTATTCTTAAACTTTGTGACGGTATCAAGGTCTGGTGCTTGTGACCCGGCAATGGTCCCGACCATGATTGCGTTAAATAATGCGGGGTTATCTTGAACGGCTGGGTCGAGCGTAGCTAGGCCACCCAATGCAATTCCCATAACGATGTGTGTACCAGTATCCATGCTTGGTGATAACCTCCTTTGTCAGTTGATTCAGATTGTTAATAATTTAATTGTAGCAGAAGGGTGACAGAAAGTGAAAAACGAACAAGTACCTGTAATACTAGAAGATTTTGATGTCGCTCAATACCAACACGATTTGATTCATTGGTTTAAACAAGAGCAACGAATCTTGCCTTGGAGAGCAAATCAAGACCCTTACAAAGTATGGGTTTCCGAAATTATGCTTCAGCAAACACGAGTCGATACAGTCATTCCCTACTTTGAGAACTTTATGTCCCAATTCCCGACATTAGAAGATTTAGCATATGCCGATGAAGAAAGAGTATTAAAAGCATGGGAAGGACTTGGGTATTATTCTAGAGCAAGAAATCTTCAAACAGCCGTTCGAGAAGTGGTGGAGAACTATGAAGGGCGTGTACCCCATAATGAAAAGGAACTCTCCTCTCTAAAAGGCGTAGGCCCTTATACGAAAGGGGCAATCTTGAGTATTGCTTATGGCATCCCATCACCTGCTGTAGACGGAAACGTGATGAGGGTACTCTCAAGAATCCTCTTTATCGAGAACGATATAGCGAAGCCAGCGACAAGAAAGTTATTTGAAAACATCATCCGTGAAATTATTTCACAAGAAGATCCATCTTCATTCAACCAAGGTCTTATGGAACTTGGAGCGCTTGTATGTACACCGAAAAGCCCATCATGCATGTTATGCCCAGTTCAAGAACATTGCCGAGCCTTCCACGCTGGGAAAGAGCAATTGCTACCAGTGAAATCGTCTAAGAAGAAACAAAAAAGAAAACCATACATGTCCTTACTCCTAAAGGATGAACATGGTCGTATTCTTGTTGAGAAACGTCCTGATGACGGCCTACTCGCTAACCTCTGGCAATTCCCAATGGTTTCACTAGAAGAGCACAACCGCTTGAACGTTGAGAAGTGGATTCAAGGTGAATATGGATTACAAGTCTCTCTTGGGTCAACGGTAGACAACATTAAGCATACATTTTCTCATGTGATTTGGGACCTTGAAGTAATGACTGGTGAGATCAAGTCAGGCGAATTGGATAAATCCAACGCCCGACTTTCTTCACCAGAGGAAATGGAACAGTTACCATTTCCAGTATCTCATCAGAAAATGATGAAACATCTTTAGTCGTAAACAGGCTTTGTACCACTCGTCCAAGTGGCTTCCCGCTTTTTAAAGCCGCCACGACTTTCAATTTCTTTATAAATTTCACGAAGAATGGTTGTACCTTCAGAATTTAAATATGGAGCGATTTGGCTTAATGCATGTTGAAAGTACGCCAACTCACTATCTCGCCATTCATGTTTTGAAGTCATTGTTAATTCAGTCATATCTCGACCGACATACATCCTAATCCCTCCTCAACCCTTATTGTCCGCAAGGGAAAGTGCCACTATGCAGGGATTGGATAGACGTGGAAATGTACTGTTTGGAAAAACAGGCGAAAAAAATTTGGATAACCTCTTCATTATTGCACAAATTAATTGTTGCGGAGGTGAAGAAGATGGCTAAAAAGCAAATGAAAGCTCAACAAAACCAAGCTCAAAACGCGCAACAAACTGCTTCTGGAACTAGCGTTCAACACGTGAAGCAACAAAACGCGCAGTCTGCACAAGGACAAGGCCAATACGGCGCTGAGTTCGGTCAGGCACAAAAAACTGACGTCAACCACGTCAAACAACAAAACGCTAAATCTCAACAAAGCAAGCAATAACGAAGTGTCGTTAACCCCCGAATTCCAGACGACCTTCTAAGAGAAGAGCACTCCCTTATGGGAGTGCTCTTTTTCTTTGTGTTGGAGAGGGAGAAGTTTGAGCGCCTGGACAGCCCCCTACGCTTTTGTTTGTCGTCTAGCTCC
>NZ_KE384329.1:4677-16621 GCF_000425205.1 Pontibacillus halophilus JSM 076056 = DSM 19796
GGGCGCCTCACTACGTTGCTTGTCTTATGCCTACCGTGCCTGGACAGCCCCCTACGCTTTTGTTTGGCATTTCGTCTTTTTTCTCGTTATAATGGGGAGAAGATATGAGTATGGTGTTTTCTTTAGAAAGGGAGATTCGATGTCTGTCCCACGACCAGGTCAGGAGATTCAAATTCATAGTTATAAGCACAATGGTCAGCTCCATCGGATATGGGATCAAACAATGATATTAAAGGGTACGCAGAATGTGGTCATTGGGGCAAATGATAAGACAAAAGTCGTTGAGAGTGATGGGCGAACGTGGATTACGCGGGAGCCGGCGATTTGTTATTTCCACTCCAAATATTGGTTCAATATCATCGGTATGATAAGAACAGATGGCGTATACTATTACTGTAATGTGAGTTCGCCTTATGTCTACGATGATGAAGCACTCAAATATATTGATTATGACCTTGATGTGAAGGTTTATCCAGATATGACCTACGTCATTTTGGACGAGGATGAATATGACCAGCATCGTCAAGAGATGAATTATCCTCACGTGCTGGATCAGATTCTCAAGAACAACCTGAACCATCTCATTCGATGGATCCGGCAAAGAAAAGGCCCATTTTCTGGTGATTTTATCGACCAGTGGTATGAACGTTACTTAACGTACCTATCTTAGGGAGCCTGTTGATTCAACAGGCTTTTTCTATTGTTTTACAGGAATTCTCACATAACGATCTTCTGAAACAGGGGTAGGTTTTACTCTTCTCCCTATGTACTTAGAGACACGCTTTATAAAGGAATTCAAACTTCATAAGTAGAGGCAGATTGAGAGGTGAAGCAGCTATGAACAGTATGAAGCGGTATATCAAATTCGTCTCTCCATACAAGTGGAAGATTGTACTGACGATTCTAATTGGGATCTTTAAATTTGGAATTCCATTGCTACTACCCTTAATTCTTAAATATGTCATTGATAACGTTGTGAATGCAGAGATTCCACAATCTCAACAAATTAATGAATTGGCATGGATTATGGGAGGGGCGTTGTTTGTATTTGTTGTATTACGACCGCCGATTGAATATTACCGTCAATATTTAGCTCAATGGACAGCAAACAAGATCTTATACGATATCCGTAATAAACTATTCGATCACGTTCAACGGTTATCGCTTCGGTATTACTCGAAGACGAAAACGGGCGAGATCATTTCGCGTATTATTAACGACGTGGAGCAAACGAAGAACTTTATATTAACCGGGCTTATGAACATTTGGCTTGATAGTATTACAATTATAATCGCGCTATCCATTATGTTTACGCTGAACGTGAAGTTGACGCTTGTGTCCATTGCATTGTTCCCTGTATATGGATTTGCGGTCTGGTTCTTCTTCGGAAGACTCCGTCAATATACGCGAGACCGCTCCCAGGCGCTTGCAGAAGTGCAAGGACATTTGCATGAGCGTGTGGCTGGTATGCCGGTTGTACGAAGCTTTGCATTAGAGGAGTATGAGCAAGATAAGTTCGATAAGAAGAATGCGAACTTCCTCAATAAAGCCGTTCAGCATACGAGTTGGAACGCAAAGACGTTTATGGTGACAACGACCATTACTGATTTGGCTCCATTGATTTTAATTGGGGTGTCAGGATTGCTCGTTATTCAAGGGGATATTTCCATCGGGACGATGACGGCCTTTTATGCTTACATGGAAAGAGTCTACTCCCCGCTTCGAAGATTAGTGAACTCGTCCACCACACTTATTCAGTCCATTGCTTCTATGGACCGGGTATTTGAATTTATGGATGAGGATTATGACATTGTCGATAAGAAGCACGCGAAACATATTGAAAACGTACATGGGGATGTAAAGTTCCAGAATGTGTCGTTCCAATACGATGAAGAAGATGCAGAAGTTCTGCACAACGTATCACTCGATGTGGTTAAAGGGGAGACCATTGCATTAGTTGGGATGAGTGGTGGAGGGAAATCAACCCTAATCAGCTTAATCCCTAGGTTCTATGATGTCACGAAAGGATCAATTAAGATTGATGGAATGGACATCCGTGATATGGAAGCAAGAAGCCTGCGCGACAAAGTAGGAATGGTGCTCCAGGACAACATTCTCTTTAGTGATTCAGTAGAAACAAATATTAAGATGGGAAATCCAGAGGCGACGCGTGAACAAGTCATTGAAGCAGCTAAGGCAGCCAACGCTCATGACTTTATCATGGAGTTGTCAGATGGTTATGATACGCTCGTTGGAGAGCGAGGCATTAAGTTGTCAGGTGGACAGAAGCAGCGTGTCGCCATTGCACGCGTATTCTTGAAAAATCCACCGCTGCTCATTTTGGATGAGGCCACATCTGCACTTGATTTAGAGAGTGAGCATTTAATTCAAGAAGCGCTTGAGAAACTGGCTCACGATCGAACGACCTTTATCGTGGCTCACCGATTATCAACCATTACACATGCGGACCGCATTGTGCTTATGCAAAATGGTGAGATTAAAGAAGTGGGAAGTCACAATGAGTTGATGGCAATCAAGGGTCAGTATTATGATTTGTTCCAGGTTCAAGAGTTGGCTACGGATGACAAGCAGATGATTGAGCGGTAAGAAATATAGCTTTTAGACAAACGCCTAGGGTTTAAAACTCTAGGCGTTTTTGTATATAAGTTGGGAAGACCTCCGTATTCCTGCTGGCTGTATATAGATGAAGAAGGGGCGGGGAACCACTCGCTTTCCGGTGGGGAGCTGGTGAGCTTCCTCGGGCAAAAGGCATGCCCTGCGGGATCTCACCTAGGCTCTTGCTCCCACTGGAGTCTCGCAGTCCCCTGCCCCTTCTTGCGATATTGAGTGGACCAGAGTTGGAGTAGTTTTGTCTTCACTCCATCTAGGGATTGATATGACATCCGTAAACTTGTTGACTTTATATAGAAGAAGAAGAAGGGTCAGGGGACTACTCGCTTTCCGGTGGGGAGCTGGTGAGCTTCCTCGGGCGAAGGGCGTGCCCTGCGGGATCTCACCTAAGCTCTTGCTCCCACTGGAGTCTCGCAGTCCCCCGCCCCTTCTTGCGATATTGGGTGGACCAGAAAAGGTTAGTTTTGCCTTCACTCCATCTAGGGATTGATATGACATCCGTAAACTTGTTGACTTTATATAGAAGAAGAAGGATCGGGAAACCACTCGCTTTCCGGTGGGGAGCTGGTGAGCTTCCTCGGGTGAAGGGCGTGCCCTGCGGGATCTCACCTAGGCTCTTGCTCCTACTGGAGTCTCGCAGTCCCCCGCCCCTTCTTGCGATATTGAGTGGACCGGAAAGGGTTAGTTTTGCCTTCACTCCATCTAGGGGTTGATATGACATCCGTAAACTTGTTGACTTTATATAGAAGAAAGGTCGGGGAACCACTCTCTTTCCGGTGGGGAGCTGGTGAGCTTCCTCGGGCGAAGGACGTGCCCTGCGGGATCTCACCTAGGCTCTTGCTCCCACTGGAGTCTCGCAGTCCCCCGCCCCTTCTTGCGATATTGGGTGGACCAGAAGTGGATTGGTATTGTCTTCTTTCAAATTGTAGAGATGAAGAAGGGTTCTCTTCACAAACTAAAAAGACCCAATCGAAGTGGATTGGGTCTTTTATTAATGAAGAATAATCTTCGCTACTCTAGGACGAAGGATTATTTCGTCTTGATTCTTTCATCAGGGTGATGGTTCTGGTAGACGAATGTGATGCGTTTAAATTTCTGTAGCTGTCGATGGTAGTCCATTAGCTTTGTGGCTAATGGGAGCAGCATGAGTTTATCTTCGTTCTTAGGTTGGTCTTCGTATAGGTCAATTAACGAATCTACAAGCTTCGGTATGTCTGGTTCAGAGATGATTTGTTGTTCATCTTTTTGTCCGACGCGGATTCTGCCCATAATGGTGAGCATCATCTTCTCATGACTATGGATGACTTCATCTAACTCTTCAACGAGTACTTTCCTGAATTCCGGTGGGATCCTGTCCATTTCTTTCTCTAGACGGGAGAATGATTTAAGAACATCAAATGAATCTTTCAATGTAAGCGTCATTCGTCTAAATACAATGAGCTTTCTGGCTTTTTGGTAACGTGCTTTCTTGAAGTAGTTTCGTTCTTCCTTATAGAGTGAATACGTGTGATCAATGGTGACAATCTCTTGTTGGAGTCGATCGATTTCTTCATTCAAGGAAGGACGGTCGTTCATATGTCTTGTTGTCACTCGGAGCCATTGAAGTACTTCCTCAGTTGTCTTCTCAAGCTTCTGGAACAATTTCGTCTCGTACTTTGGAGGCAAGAAGAACAAGTTGACGATAAAGGAAGCGAATACACCAAGCATCAATGCTGTGAAACGAATCCCTGTAAACTGCAAGAATGGCATGTCTGTTGTTTCCATGATGGCGATTACGGCTACGAGTGCAAGCAGAATTGTATTTTCATTTAAGTTAAAGCGGATGCAGACCCCGATTACAATGACCATTGTGAATCCGATGATAAATGGGTCATTCCCGAGTGTAAGTACGACGATGAACGCGCTTAACGCTCCAATTATATTGGCCTGTACTTGTTCGACGATGGACTGGTAAGAACGATAAATGGAAGGCTGAATCGAGAAGAGTGCTGCGACGCCTGCGAACACAGAACTTGCGCCAATAAGAGACGCTACGTATAGAGCGAGCGCAACTGCTAACCCTGTCTTTAGCATCCTTGCTCCTACTTTCATAACAAAACCCTCTCTACATATTCAAATGAAATGATTATATCGTATTCTATTGGAACATACCATATGTTTTTACTATAACCTGTTTCACTGCGCGCGGAAACATGCAACAGCTTCATTCTATGCCTGTTCACCCAATTCGTATTCTATAGTTTTGCACAAAAAAAGAAACCGTTGCTTATTCGCAACGGTCCAATGAGTCTCTCGCGTCAGAGAAGGGAGTTCCCTGAACATGAGAACTGTAAAAGGGGTAAGAAATGAAAGCGTACATATTCATGTACTAATCCTAAACTATGGTTAGTATAGCATAGGCAATGACCTATGACAATAATTTTTCAGAAAATTTTATATATTTAGTGAATAGACTATGCTTGTTCTTTAGCGAGGGCTGCGAATGACTGTTCAACAGCTTCAAGCGTTTCTTTAATGTCTTCTTCTGTATGAGAAATGGTTAGGAACCAAGCCTCGAATTTAGAAGGTGCGAGATTGATGCCTTGTTCAAGCATAAGGTGGAAGAACTTCGCAAACATCTCTCCGTCGGATTGGTCAGCTTGCTCGTAGTTTGTAACGGTTTCTGTTGTGAAGTAAACCGTTAGGGCTCCTTTAAGGCGATTGATGCTAACAGGGAGTTGATAAGTCTCTGCGTGCTTTTGAATCCCTTCTTCAAGCATGCGACCTAATTGGTCTAGCCTGTCGTACGTTCCTTCTTCCTTTAACACTTCAAGACAAGCGATTCCTGCTGAGATGGAAGCAGGGTTTCCTGCCATCGTGCCAGCTTGATAGGCAGGTCCTAGTGGAGCGACTTGTTCCATGATATCTACACGCCCGCCATATGCACCGATAGGAAGGCCGCCTCCGATAATCTTCCCAAGTGCTGTCATATCTGGTTCAACCGAAACGAGGTCTTGTGCACTTCCATAATGGAATCGGAATGCTGTGATCACTTCATCAAAGATAAGCAATCCGCCGTGTTCATGGGTGATGTTCTTCACTTCTTGTAGGAAACCTGGTAATGGTTCAACAATTCCAAAGTTCCCGACGATTGGTTCAACCATTACACCTGCTACTTCATCGCCGAATTTGTCCATGGCTTCTTTGAACGCTTCGATATCATTAAAAGGTACAGTGATCATTTCCTGTGCCACTGTCTCTGGAATTCCAGCAGAGTCTGGAGTGCCAAGTGTTGCCGGACCTGAACCTGCTTCTACGAGAACAGCATCAGAATGACCGTGGTAGCAGCCAGTAAATTTAATCATCTTCGTGCGGTTTGTGTAGGCGCGTGCGACGCGGATGGTCGTCATAACTGCCTCAGTACCAGAGTTGACGAAGCGCAGTTTCTCGATAGATGGAATGGCTTCTTTAATCATCTTGGCAAATTGATTCTCCATCTTCGTAGGGGTGCCATATAGGACGCCGTTCTGAGCTGCTCTTGTAATCGCGTCTGTAATGTGAGGGTGAGCGTGCCCGGTGATGATTGGTCCGTAGGCAGCTAAATAATCGATGTATTTATTCCCGTCTACATCCCAAAAGTATGCGCCTTTGGCCGTGTCCATAAAGACTGGTGTGCCTCCTCCAACACCTTTATAAGCACGGGATGGGGAGTTCACTCCGCCTAGAATGTGTGTATTCGCTTCTTTATATAACTCTATAGATGTATCAATGTTCATGTATCGGTCCTCCTTAATCAATTCCTCGTACATCTTAACATATTCGTAACAGCGTGTAGCATGGAGAAACCTCGCTCGTTCATCTGTGTGGGGAGTTCTTTTGTGAATGTCTCCTTCGTACACTGTAGGAGGGGGGATGGTATGGGCATTACATTCATGGTTGTGATTGCTCTCTTGTTGTTGGCAAGTCTCTATCAATGGTTGAAGCCAAGTAAATGTGAGTTTCGAGCCTTCTCATTCACCCACTTCTATACGCTTTTGACTGTCTATTTAAACTGTATGATTGGCTTTGGGCTTATGTATTACATACTTGGCTCGGAGGGAATCGTTTTATTGGAAGGGAATTTGTTGCATGAGGCACCTGCAATCGAAAGACTTGGACATGCCATTTACTTTAGCGGTGTCACGTTAATGACAGTAGGGTATGGGGATATAACACCAATTGGTCTTGGACGTTACCTCGCTATGGGGGAGGCGATGGTCGGTTACATTCTACCCGCATCGTTCTTCGTGCACTATATTCAGACAAGCAGAACGGACGACTCGTGAGTTGTCTCTTTCTCCTCTGTTGGTTATGCTAAATAGAGAAGAATAATTGGAGGGATTGCTCATGAGTATGATTGGAGAAGCAGCACCAAACTTTGAATTGAAAGCCTCTAACGGCGAAACCGTTAAACTATCTGACTATAAAGGGAAGCATATCGTTCTTTATTTCTATCCGAAAGACATGACGCCAGGGTGTACTACGGAAGCGTGTGACTTCAGAGACCATCATGAGAGCTTTAAGGAATTAGATGCGGTCATTCTTGGAGTAAGCCCGGATCCTGTGGAGCGTCACAAGAAATTTATTGATAAGCATGAGCTGCCGTTTGTCTTATTAGCTGATGAAGACCATGCAGTGGCAGAAGCCTATGATGTATGGAAACTGAAGAAGAACTTTGGTAAAGAGTATATGGGGATTGAACGTTCAACTTTCATCATTGATAAGGAAGGAACAGTAGCGAAAGAATACCGCAAAGTTAAGGTGAAAGACCATGTGGAAGAAGCATTAACGTACATTAGAGAGAACCTATCCAAATAGAGACAAGCCTGAATTGGTTCTGGTTGGGTAGCAAACTATACAGAAGGTGTAGGGCATGCGTATAGTACAGTATCGCATCACAAGATGCTGATAGACGAAACGTATCTCTCCCCTTTGTGTAGTCGGACTTGGCACGAATGATGTCATTCGTGCTCTTTTTATATTGTAAAGATGGGGTGTGGAATATGTTAGCTGTAACAACGTGTAAAGTACAGAGTAGGATACAAGCTGAATTAGTAGAGAAATACCCAATGGTCACGTTTCAATTCTGTGAGTCGATGGAAGAGGCTGAAGCTTATTTATCCCGTGCAGATCTATTCATTACATATGGAGAAGACGTTACGCCTGAACATATTAAAGCGGCCCCTCTTCTAAAGTGGATTATGGTGCTATCGGCTGGAATGGATAAGATGCCGTTTAAAGAGATTGAAGCAAGAAAGATCATGGTGACAAATGCCAGAGGAATTCATGCTATTCCAATGGCAGAGTACGCGATTGGAATGCTCCTCCAAACGTATCGAGAATCGAAGACGATTATAGAATATGAGAAAGCCCACAAATGGGGGAAATCGTTGAGGATGAACGAACTAACTGGTCGCACGATGCTGATTGTCGGAGCTGGGGCAATCGGGCAGGAACTGGGAAGATTAGCGAAAGCTTTCCGTATTAAGACCATTGGCATCTCTCGTTCAGGAACGAAGAAGGAGTATATGGATGTGAATGGCCGAGTAGATGATTTGGATGAGTATTTATCTGAAGCAGATATTGTAGTGTCCATACTGCCAAGTACGAAAGAAACGCGGTATTTATTTACGGAATCTTCTTTTAAGAAGATGAAAGACGATGCAATCTTCTTGAACATGGGTAGAGGTGACGTAGTTCAGGATACTGTATTAATGGATGCATTGCATCAAAGGCAAATTGCCTATGCCATCCTTGATGTATTCGAGCAAGAACCTCTTCCGGCAGCCCATCCATTCTGGAGTATGGAAAGAGTAACGGTTACCCCACACCATTCAGGGGTTTCCCCTCAATATCAGCCAAGAGCCTTTGAAATCTTTAAGCACAACCTAGATGTCTTCTTAAATGAAGAAGGAGATTACCAGAATGTCTACGATTGGAATAGGGGGTATTAAGATGAAGATTTATACGAAATCCGGAGACAAAGGGGAGACTTCGCTTATTTATGGCGATCGTGTTCCTAAGAATGACGTGCGGGTAGATGCCTATGGAACTTGTGATGAAGCCAATAGCATGATTGGCTTGTCTTTAAGTTATTTGCAGAAAGAGGATTTCCTTGCAAAGGAAGATACGCTTGAAACGTTACATCGCATTCAGACCATATTATTCCATGTCGGTGCAGAGCTTGCTACTCCTAAAGGCAAGAAAGTAAAATGGCAAGTGACATCCGAGCATATCGACGAACTAGAAGCAAAGATTGATGAGTGGGATGAATCCTTGCCACAGCTGCAGCAATTTATCTTGCCCTCAGGTCATGAAGCATCGAGTACCTTGCATGTTGCACGTACCGTGGTTAGAAGAGCGGAACGACTAAGTGTTGCAATCGGTGACTTGGAGAATGAGTTAGTGATTTCCTATTTAAATCGCTTGTCCGACTTCCTATTTGTTGCAGCACGCTATGTGAATGCTCAACTAGGTGGAGAAGAGTTGCCTCTTAAAACAGATGTATAGCTTGAAGTCAAGGTATTTGTGTTGACAAATTTAAAGTAGACAGGTTAAACTAATTATAAGGATTATAAAGTAATAATATTGTTTATTAAGAACATCTATTGAAAGCGAGGTGCATGACGGTGTCTGAACATAAATTGCAAGAAGCATTAGACACACTAAAGGGATCTAACGTCCGTATTACCCCACAACGTCATGCGGTGCTTGAATATCTCATTAATGCAATGATCCATCCGACAGCTGATGATATTTACAAAGCGCTTGAAGGAAAGTTTCCAAACATGAGTGTCGCCACAGTCTATAACAATCTTCGTGTCTTCAAGGAGATTGGACTTGTTCGCGAGTTGACGTATGGAGATTCCTCTAGTCGCTTCGACTTCAACACAACAGAACACTATCACGTGATCTGTGACCACTGTGGAAAGATAGTCGATTTCCATTACCCTTCTTTAGATGAAGTGGAGTCATTAGCTGAACAAGTAACTGGATTTGAAGTACGCAATCACCGTATGGAAGTGTACGGAACTTGTTCCGACTGTAAAACTTCTCATTAATAGGTTTACTACGTGTAAATTGTATGATTGAATATAGAAGCCTCTTTCTTAACGGAAGAAAGAGGCTTCTTTTTGTGTCATAAGACTAGTCTTATGCCGTGGCTACTGTGACGGCTCACGGTACTTTTTCGAATTGTAACGTTCATCAAATTCTTTACCTTCTAAATTCTTATCAAGCGTTAGCGGCTCTTTGCAATGCATGCATGCATCAACTCGGCCGAGTAACTTTGTAGGTTTCTCGCAGTTTGGACAGATGACTTGGACGGTCTTTGTTGACAACATCCCTATCCAGAAATAAACCACTGTACTAAGACCTACGGACAACATCCCTAGAATCATAAATAACCCCATAAGCCAAGCTGTCTCTCGGAAAAACAAACCAATATACATGACCCCGAACCCGACAAATACTAAGCTAAGCGCAAATGTGCGGACCTTATTGATTTTGTTTGAATACTTAACACTCACCATTGTCCCTCCTATATGTCTTTCACATCGAGTATAGCACATTCACGAATGATTGGATGACAATGGAAAAAGGATTTTGCATGAATATGTCGAAAATGAAGAATATCAATGTAATGGGGGAAAGACTAATGGAAGATTTGTTGCGCCCGATTTATCAAGAACGGGCTAGTCAACCAGATACGTTAGGCGTTTTGATTATTGAAACAGACAAAGAGATTGACCCTACGACTGACAATTTTGATGTCATTCTGCTTATTATCGTTCGGAATGGAGAGCAACCTTGGTTTGTGAAGCATTACGAGTTTAACGGGAAGAATGCTGCGCTTCACGTAGTAGATGAGAAGCAATTGAATTATTGGATTGATACGAGCTCGTATCGTAGAGCGGTAGAATGGGTAGTCGAAGGTAGAGTCGTGTTCGACCGAAATGATTACGTAGCAAATCTTAAGGAAGAACTTCGTGTCTTTCCAGCAGATAAACGCGACTTGAAGAAAGCAATCGAATTTGCGAAACTCATCCGCACTCATCGCGAATGCCGTGACTTATACGACTCTGGGCACTATTTGGATGCCTATACAAATATGATGCACTCTTTGCAGTACTTAGCGCGTCTCGCTGTAATCGAGAAAGGCTTCCATCCTGAAGTGGTCGTCTGGAATCAAGTAAAGCGAATTGACCCTGAAGTATATAAATTGTTCCAAGAACTTACCCAAAGCGATGAGACCTTGGACAAACGGGTACAGCTCATGCTACTTGCTACTGAGATGGCTATTAATAAACGTACTCATACGTGTGCGAAACATTTAGTTGATATTATGAAGGATAAAGCAGGGCCATGGTCGTATGGAGAATTAATGGTACATCCAGAAGTTCAACCCTTCGCACTTGATTTAGGAGCATTCCTTGATTATTTAGTTGATAAGGAAGTCATTGCAGTTGCTCAAGTTGAAACGAAGGGGAAAGGGATCTTCCATCGTCAATATCAGGTTAAATAGATTGGTGAAGGACTCTTTCTTCTATTGTGTGGAAAGAGTCCTTCTATGTTCTTTCTATATATAGAAGTTCCTATTCCTGTAGGGGTGTAGCCCGATGTCACAGCTCTGGATTAATCGTCTGTTGAACCTTTTCACTATGAAAATCAAAAAAAGTTAACAAAAGTGTTGACCTGTAAGCTGCCCCCGTGTTAAATTATTAATTGTCGCTGAAACGGCAACACAATTAGTTGCTAGCGAGCTTACATTTCATCGAGTTAAAAAAGTTATAAAAACTTATTGACGAAAACGATAAGAAATGTTAAATTAATTAAGTCGCTGTTTTCGAAAGAGGAAACAAACGGCAACGAAAGAAATTAAAAGAATTTAAAAAAGTTGTTGACATCGAAATCGCGAAATGATAAGATGTAAAAGTCGCTTCAAAACGAAGCTGACAAACAACACATTGAACTTTGAAAACTGAACAAACGCCATGTACGTCAATTCAATTTTAATTGATTTTTTAACAAGCTAGTTCAAACACTTTTATGGAGAGTTTGATCCTGGCTCAGGACGAACGCTGGCGGCGTGCCTAATACATGCAAGTCGAGCGCAGGAAGCAACATGATCCCTTCGGGGTGATTGTTGTGGAATGAGCGGCGGACGGGTGAGTAACACGTGGGTAACCTACCCACAAGATCGGGATAACTCCGGGAAACCGGGGCTAATACCGAATAATCCTTTGAACCGCATGGTTCAGAGGTAAAAGACGGTTTCGGCTGTCACTTGTGGATG